>CAYMDR010000155.1:0-2982 GCA_964389195.1 uncultured Candidatus Peribacteria bacterium
CTGATAGAATCATGACGCCAGCAACAAAATTCATAATTAAATCCTGCAAAGCAAAACCCATTCCAAAAGCTCCAGCAGCAATAATTGGGGTTAAATCGATACCTGCTATTTTTAAGGCAACGGTTATACCAATAATGAGTACTGCGGCACTGGCTGTTCTACTGGCCACGATCTGGATCTCTTTATGTTCTTCTTCAAAACCTTCTGCCGTCATTTTGCTTTCCACGCCTGCTTTTACCATTCTGGAGACGAGAAAAGAGGCGGCTAAAACCAAAATAGCCGTTATCCATAAAGGAATTTGCCCAATAATAAAAGTTACCAAGCCTGTTATTTGATCTGTAGTTTCAGTGGTAACATCGCCATTAGAAGCCTTCTGGGCATATACTACCGGAATTTGAAAAAGTATGGTGAGGAGTGTTTCCATAGTTTTAGGGTTTGATTTATCTTTCTATTATAACAAAATTTTAACATTTCTTCAATCCTATTTGTTTCTCTTCGTTTGGTATTTTGGATAGAATGCGTTTGCTTTAGTTTTTAAATATTTTTTTATGGATGTCATATTTTTTCCGTTGCTTTTTCTTGTGGGAATTGTTTTGCTCGTGAGTATTCGCCAGGTTAATCAGTATGAACGTGGTATTAAGTTTATGTTGGGTAAATATTATTCAACTAAGGATCCGGGATGGAGGATCGTTTTGCCGATTATTCAATCCATGACCAAGGTTGATATCCGTACTAAAACGGTTGACGTTCCTGAGCAGGAAGCCATTACCAAGGATAATATACCTTTGTCTATTAATGCTGTTATTTACTACAAAGTAACTCATGCCGAAAAAGCGGTTTTGGAGGTTGAAAATTTTTATTATGCAATTATGCAATTAGCCCAGGTAACAATGCGTAATATTGTGGGTCAATATACTTTGGATGAGATCTTGAAAAACCGTGAGGATGTTTCTACTAAGATTCAGGAAGCTGTTGATCAGGCAACGGAAACCTGGGGTATTCAGGTGGTTAATTTGGATCTTAAAGATATTATTATTCCTGAAAACCTCAAACGTACTATTGCTAAAGCGGCGGAGGCTGAACGTGAAAGAAGAGCTGTTATTATCCAAGCAGAAGGTGAAGTGATGGCTGCTGAGAATATTAGTAAAGCAGCAAAAATGCTCTCAGAATCACCTGGAGCCCTGCATTTACGCACACTGCAATCAATCAACGATATTTCCTCAGATCAATCCAATACAACTATTTGGATGGTTCCGGTTGAGACCTTAAGAGCACTGGAAGGGGTTTCCCAATTTATGGAAAAGCACTCTCGCCAGAAATAACTATGAGCAAGATTTTCGGCGTACTAGGTCATCCTTTAGGCCATTCCTTATCACCGGCAATGTTTGAAGCTGCGTTTTGGCAGTATAGTATGGAGGCTGAGTATCTAAAATTTGATCTTGCTGCCGAAGAACTGTCCTCTTTTTTACAAAAAGCTCGAACACAACCAATAGAAGGATTTTCTGTTACTGTCCCTTATAAAGAAGATATTTTAGCATTTTTAGATGATATTGATGGTAAAGCGACAGCGATTGGAGCTGTTAATACTGTTGTAAATAAAAAGGGCAAACTAAAGGGCTATAATACCGATTGGTTTGGGGCGATGAGAGCCTTGGAGGAGGTAACCGCCTTAGAAGGAAAAAGAGTTTTGATACTTGGGGCTGGTGGAGCCGCCGCAAGTATTGTTTATGGTTGTCTTATAGCAGGGGCTAAAGTGACTATTCTGAATAGAAGTTTGGGGAAAGCCCAAGAGTTAGTGGAACGCTTTAAAAAATTAGATCTGGTAAATGGTCTTAAAGCGGCGACCATCAATGAAATTCTCCAATATCCTGCCGATATTTTAATTCATACTACCTCCATTGGAATGGCTCCAAATACTGATGCTTCTTTAGTCCCACCAGAATATTTTAAGCGAGGTATGGTTGTTTTTGATATTGTTTATAACCCTCTAGAAACACGCTTGGTGAAACAAGCAAAAGCGGCTGGATGTAAAGTGGTATCCGGGTATAAGATGCTTCTGTATCAAGCAGAAAAACAGTTTGAGTTATGGTTTAAGAAAAAACCTCCTATGCAAAAAATGGAGGAGGCACTACTACAGGCATTGCAGGATTAAACTTATCCTTTTAGGAAAGTTCCACCCTCTACATCGGGATGAACGATCTGTTCCTCTTCTTCGGTTTGGTCTGGGATACCGTAGTCTTGGCCAAAATTAGTAGAATTTGCTAAGAAGTCGGATCCCCATGTTTGATAAATCCAGTAGTAAATCATGGCTAGAACCCCCTGTGAAAGTCCAATAAAAAACCAAAGTGTAGGCAGAGCTGCAAACAGTACTACAGTGGTGTTCCCACTGGTAATGTAGAGCATAAAAGTTATACCGGTAGCTACTAAAACTCCTAGTACCGTAGTGTATACCGCCAATAAGCTGTAACGATAATCATGAATTAGCTCTAGGATCAAAGAGCTTGAGGCTGCACTTAAAATAATTTGCAAGATCGCTGCAAAAGCTGTGAGTTCTAAACGAGTGGTGGAAGTTGTAAGGTAGATTGGTAAAACAAAAGCAAAAATTACGATATTAATAATAAAAACCTGGGACATGGTTGTGGCAATGCGGGTATAGCGATCTCTTTCTGTATAAGCTAATAAAAAGGTTGATAACATACTAGAAATCAATGATGTCGCAAAAATCATGCTCATGAGAATAACCATAAAGAGCGGGCTTACTTCTCCACTCGCGAACTCATTTTCTACGGTAGTTCCTAAGACCGGCTGCAAAATAGAGGAGGTCGAAAGAAAAATAAGTAATAAGACCAAGGTCCCTGCAATGCCTCCAACTAGCCCGGCAAACGTTTTTAGGACTACGGTAAAAAAGGACATTTTGCGGGGTCCATAGCTGAATTGCTGTTGGTTCTGTGCAGCATATTGGTCATCGGACTGCTCCGTCAT
>CAYMDR010000156.1:0-1527 GCA_964389195.1 uncultured Candidatus Peribacteria bacterium
TCCCGCGGTATTCAGGTGAGGATAGAACTGTCTTAGCAAGATCCAATCGTGATTGAGTAGCTAATTGTTTCAACCAAGCACTCTGTACATCTGGAGGTGGTTCTGCATCTCCAATATTCAGATTGGCATTAACTTCAGGAGGAGGATCAGCATCATTAGGATGGTTATCTCCAACATTAAGTCCAGATTCAGGAGGTGGATCTGCCTGCCCGATGTCACTTACAACTGAGCCATGTAAAAGATCTCTATAAAGAGCCTTCACAAAAGTGGTATCTGATGCTTTCAAGTTTGGATCGCCAATGGTTCTTGGTGTATTCTTGAAGTATTCGTCGGAAGCCAAAATCTCTCCTAAAACATCCTCTTCAGTTTTACCAGAGGCAAAAAGCTGGAGTTTAGCCTTTAATTCTAGTTCAGTCGCAGCACGTCCCAAATAGATGGAGTAAAAATCTTGAAGCAGCTGAGTTCGTGCTTCGTCGCTATGCTCAAGATTGGTCATAAGATGCATACGTCCCTCTTTTTCAACAGCTACAGGGAGGCTTAAGTTAATATCAAGAGCTGGAGAAACTACGTAGAAATCGTTAACCTCAAAACTATCATCGGCCAAAGGTTTGCCCATAAGTGTATTATAAGCTTGACCAATAAATTTACGATTTTCGTCTTTTAGTGAAGGCAGCGAGACATCATTAAATGATGGTCGATTTTTTAAATATTGATGAATAGCAACAGCGACCTCATTTCTTGTTAAAAAGTCTGCAGGCTTTAACAAGCCATCGTTAAGAGAGTCAGGGTAAAGTTTATATTTCACAACGGCACCAGCAAATTTAGCAAACCAATCTGAGTCTTTAACATCCTTAAATGATGTAAAATCAAGCCCTTCTTCCAAGCCACAGGCTTTTGAGAGCATCTTAGCGAATTCAGCTTTATTTACTTTATCATCAGCCCTAAAAAGACCATCAGCGTGTCCGCTAATAATTTTTTGAGCAGCAGCAGCACCTACGATATCACTAAACCATAGACCTTCCGGAACATCAGGAAACTTTACCGTAGATTTCAGTCCTAAGTTATTTTTATTACAGGATAAAAGCAAAAATTTGGCAGCTTGAGCTCTATTCACAAACTCATCTCCCTTAAACTCTCCATCTGGAAACCCTCCAATAACACCACGTTCATAAAGTTCACAAGCGGCCTTACCTTCCTCCTTATCACTATCGGTGTCTGGAAAAGGGTTTACTTCGCACTGTGTATCAGGCTTTGCCTTAAAAGCAATTACCGGTATCTTACATAGTTTGTCGAATTTAGCTTTATTCTGAGCAAATTCAGAGGTGTCCATTTTGCCATCATTCATTAATTGAGCCAAGAGGGTTCTTAACTCTCTACAGTCAGTAGGCTCAGTAGGAGTTGGCTGAGGAGTTGTTCCGGTTGGCTGAGGCTCTTCACCACAACGCAAACCATAATTAGTTATGTCAGTAGAGGTAGCAGTACCAGCATCAATCTTATTTTTAAGTTCAATACAAGGGTCAACGGTAG
>CAYMDR010000156.1:1627-2962 GCA_964389195.1 uncultured Candidatus Peribacteria bacterium
GTAGCAGTACCAGCATCAATCTTATTTTTAAGTTCAATACAAGGGTCAACGGTAGGTGGAGCATCGACACAACGAGAATTATAAGTAGTAATATCTACAGAGGTAGCAGTACCAGCATCAATCTTACTCTTAAGTTCAACACAAGGATCAACGGTAGGTGGAGGAGTCACGGTTATGGGAGTAATTACAATAGGTATAACAGGTTTAACTACTGCAGCCATAACTAAACTTTGCCCTAAAAGACCTCCCACTAAACCCACAAGGGTTAAAAGGATTAACTTTTTCTTCATAAAGAAAATTAAGAAATAAAATAAATTTTATATTTGTCTAATAGGCATAATACAAATATTACTTTTTTATTACAACACAAAAACAAAAGCATATGCCATAAAATTGGTGGGCGGGAGAGGACTTGAACCTCCACGATCTTGCGATCACTACGACCTGAACGTAGCGCGTCTGCCAGTTTCGCCACTCGCCCATTTTGCCATGTAAACCAGTCCATCTTAGCATCCACCTCTTTTTTCAACAATCTATTTCATTGAATAAATTTTTTGCTCAATACCCCGGAAAAGCTTTTCTAATTGTGGATTTTTTAGGACAGGAATTTTACCATTTTCGATAGCCTCAGCGTAAGCAGCTTTAAGCGGGATCGATCCTAAAAAGGGAACACTTAAACCCTTTGCTATAGCGGTAGCACCATTTTTAGGTGAGTCGGCTTTAGAGCCATTAACCTTAGTTCCTCCTCCAAAAATACTGCCACTCATATTTTCTAGTACTCCTAAAACAGGAATCCCAAATGAACGTGCCATAAAAGCGGCTTTCTGAGCATCCATTAAAGCTAATGTCTGTGGGGTAGTAACGATTAAAACTTGGCATTTTTCTCGCAAAATATCTAAAACCGATAGGGGAGCATCACTGGTACCTGGTGGTAAATCGACAATAAGCATATCTAGTTCGCCCCACTCTACATCATGAACAAACTGCTCAACCACTTTGGAAATAACCGGGCCTCTCCACATAATGGCGCGCGCTTCATCAGCAATAATAGGAGCCATCGAAACCACTTTCACATTTATGCATCCTGGGCGCACTAGCTCCAAAGGTACAATTTTTTGCTGAGCATTGGCTTTAAGTTGTCCTTTTATTCCTAAAACTTTCATGACGTTTGGACAGTCAATATCGGCGTCCAGTAAGCCAATTTTTCTGCCGATGCTGGCCAAATACACAGCAAGATTTACCGCAACAAACGTTTTACCAACTCCTCCTTTGCCGCTATGTACGGCAATAACTTTGTGAATACCAGCTGGTACTCCCGGCTTAAGCCCTGCCTTA
>CAYMDR010000157.1:0-2927 GCA_964389195.1 uncultured Candidatus Peribacteria bacterium
GATTTCAAAATGTACAATAGGATCTTTCTTAGCCATAAAATTTAGATTAAGGATACCTATAGTTTATAACTAAAAATAGGCAAAAGGCTATAGGAAAATACCTAATGGCACACACGTAGATCTGCCAGATCCATGTAATATTTAGTTGGTTTGGAAGGATTTATATATACCGGAATGAGGTAGTTTCTAGAGGTATCAATAGCTTGTAATTGTTGCCAGGCTTGAAAGCGCGGATCACTGTATCTAAAATCGTCGCTTCCCTCAAACCAGAGGTCTTCGCTTTCAAAAACTCTTCCCGTAGTATCTTGGCTATAAATCACTAACGGAGATTGACCGTTGATTTTAATATTCCATCGTCGATCGATTGCTTTAAACTTAGTGATAACTTGTTGTCCAGTGGTTTTTAAGTGCTCTATTTCCTCTTTAGTAAGTTCGGTACGAAACTGCTTTAAGCTTTGTATGGCCATATAAAGAAAAATGAGAGCACCTCCTAAAAAAGCTATTCCTGACCAAAATCCCAAAGTTTCCTTGTCCATTGCCATTCCCAGAGTTTCCTTGCCAGTAAATGCCATATAAGCTCCCACGCCAAAAAAGAATACAGGGATAAGATTTGCAACAAAGAAGGTGTATTTTAAGATTCTGCTTACCATACCACTATGGTAAAGGGAGAAATTATACTTTGCAACAGTGCCTCCAAATATGTCAGCCTTTTTGGATTATATGGAGCCACAGACGGGAATCGAACCCGTGACCTCATCCTTACCATGGATGCGCTCTACCGGCTGAGCTACTGCGGCTTATTACTTTAGTGCAAAATGCCTGCAAATTTTAGCACAGGGTTTAGGGAATGCAACTACAGAAATAAAGGCCTATTTTTTCAGCATTGCTTTAACTTTTCTTCATCTTGGTATCTTATGATGCCTTTACTTTCGCGCGGAAGTTATTCCTTAACGCATTTCTTATGATAAAGAAAAAATTTGTGGCAAAAACTCTTATGGGATTATTATTCAGCAATCTCCTCTTTGTGAATTTTCCCTTGGTAAAGGCTACCGGAGGTGGATCGGTGGTTATAAACGAGGTAGCTTGGGCAGGATCGGCCGACGCTACTACGGATGAATGGATTGAACTTTATAATACAAGTTCACTAGCCATTGATCTTACTGGTTGGACTATTAATGATGATCAAGGTGCGTCTCTTTATACGCTATCTGGTCAGATTATCGCGCATGGTTATTATGTTATAGAAAAAACAGAAAATGCGGTTAAACCATCGCTAGCCAATGTTATCGTGCCTTTATCTTTAGCCAATACCGGAGATGCCTTAGTGCTCTATGATCAGAATAGCCAAGTGGTTGATGCGGTTAATAGCACTGGCGGCATGTGGTTTGCCGGCGATAGCGCTAGCAAAGCCACCATGGAACGAAAAAACGTCCTCGGTTCTGGCGATGATGCCACCAACTGGGGGACCAGCACAGGAGCAGGGTCAACAGCAACAGCATCAGGCGGATCTACCATTATTGGCACTCCTGGGCTGGCCAATAGCCAAACTTCTGGCTTACCTGTTCCTGCGGTTGCAACTTTGGATATGACACTTTCTTCTACCGCCCCTTTTATTGGGGAAATTCTGACGGTAAATATCGATGTAGCAAATATTACTCAGCTTTTTTCGTACGGATTAGAGCTCCATTACGACCCTGCTATCTTAAGTTTTCAGGCAGCTACGCCAGGCACATTTTTAAGCCAAACTAGCAGCACCTCTTTTCAAGCAGGTTTAGAGGATGGCATAACGGGAACTTTACTCATTGCAGAAGCCCAAGCCAATCAACTTAAAACAGGTGTTAACGGCAATGGAAGATTAGCATCCCTCCAGTTTCAGGTTATCGGAGCCTCCAACGGGATCAGTACACTTACCTTTGCTCCCTCAAGTTTCTTAGCTGATCCACAGACAGACTTAAATGTACTCTTAGGTTCTGCCCAATTCACATCAAGCGCATCACAAGCAAACCCCGTTACCAGTTTACAAGCGATGGCTAGCACGCAGCGCTACGCCTTACAAGTGACGTGGAATGCACCCATAGGTGGTGCGGATACCTACAAGCTTTACCGTAAAGATCCACATGCTCAATGGCTTTTGCTTGGACAGATAGCAGGCAGCGCCCCTTTAAGTTTTGTGGACGATGATACCATAGCGCAGGGAGGCAAGATCGTACCTTTCCATGATTATAGCTACAGAGTCATAGCCGTAAAAAATGGCGTCGATAGTGCACCACTAGAAGTTATGTCTCAAGACACACGAGGACTAAAAGCTGACAATAATCGTTCTGACCGCGTTGATGGCAGAGATTTAGAAAATTTAGCACGTCATTTTGGTGAAACAAGCAATGACAGTAACTTTTATAAACTGGCTGACACCACGTACGATGGCCAAATAGATGGCAGTGACTTAATAGATTTAGGCATAGATTTTGCGCAAGTCTACGGATAAAAATCAACCCCTCAAAGAACCTGACCACCTTAGCATTCTTTCCGCCCCGCTAAATAACGGGGCGGAATCTAATTTTTCACCACTTTCAGTATGCCAACTACCGTCTCCTTACTATCTCAACAATTAGAAGCAAATCTCGTACGCCTGGATGTCTTAATACAAGATGCACCATTAGATCTCTTTGGCGTTGCCTTCCATTTAAAAATTACAGGCGCTAACTGGGATCTAGCCAAATGGGAGACGGGTAATATTTTTCCACCATCTCTACAGCCTTTAACCCTTGTTTCCAAACAACAAGAGCCTTCCGAAATTATCGTAGGTTTAAGTCTTAAAAGAGGCTATAAGACGGCTTCCCAGGATGGGAAATTAGTATCTTTTTACCTACAGGCTTCCCATCAAGAGCCTTTGACTTTTGAATTTACGGAAGGAGTAATAAGTACTT
>CAYMDR010000158.1:0-2903 GCA_964389195.1 uncultured Candidatus Peribacteria bacterium
ACCCTGGCGAAGCTGAAATCGCTCCAGTAATAATGATTTTTTTAACCTCATACCGCCTCAAAACATCAATCAAGCCGTTCACATGATCAGCATGAGCGTGTGAAAGTATCATTACATCAATAACTCGATCATAAAAAGGCATCACCGCTGAAAGCTCGTTAATAACGGTATTATCAGGGCCACCATCTACCAAAATATTTTCCTGCGTTGGAGTCCGAATTAATATGGCATCTCCCTGCCCAATATTAAGGACATAAACATGGAGTTTGCCATCGCCAATACTTTGCAAACAATATACATTCAAGAGCACCAATAGAATCAATATGCCGTAAATGGTAAGCCATAATTTTTGTCTCATGGCCTAACTATGAAGCACCATCATTAAAAATTTCTAAAAAAAATCTTAAAAAAGGACGCTAAAAAAGCCTACTCGGTATAGCCTGTAAAATACCTATAGTAAGCCTTTTTAGAGACATTTCCCTTCCTTTTTCTTTTTATTTCTTAAGAGTTTTCTTTTTACGTTGAACTATTTTTCCAAGACCGAAGGAGCCAAGTAAAAGAAAACCTAACTCTGGACCGGTTTCTGGTAGAACAAAGGTTGTCACCACACCCTTGCTTTCGTTACCAGTTTCATCTTTAGCTGTAAGCTTGAAGAAGTACTTCATACCAGGAACCAAAGAAGCAATATCAAAACTCTCAGCATCTTTTTTTACAACCACACCTTTGTCATAAGTCTTACCATCGGTACTTTGATAAAGAACATATTGAGCCAAATCTCCGGCGGTATCCATGCTGGCTTTCCAACTTAAAGTAACAATCAATTTCTTAACCATTTTAGCAACTAGTTTAGTAACATCTTCAGGAGCAACAACATCTTCTTCGGTTGCCTGTGTTTCTTCTGTTGCTTGCTCGGTTGTTTCATCTCCAAGGCCGCCAAAGAAAACCGTGGCATTATTATCCACACTAATAAGGTTTCCCGTTTCATCCTTAACATCCACGACAATTAAATTATAGTTCATCGCTTTTTGATTAGCCGTAGTGATGACAACAGTTTTACCATCAGCTTTTGTATCTACACTTTCGATATTTAAGATATTTTCAATATTATCTTCTTCGGTAATGATAAAATTTTCGGTTGGATCGGAACTTAAAACGATTTTTTCCGAAAACCCAACCTCTACATGTGTAGCATCTAAGGGCTTAACAGCAACAAGTTCAGGACCAACATTATCAGCCGCAGCTACTACTTCTTTAGCACCTCCAGCCACAGGCTCAAGAGCGGTGCCGGTAAAAATAGCTGTATCAGAAGGACCGCTAACAATAGGATTACCTTTTAAATCCTTAAGTTGAATACCCACTGTTACAATATAACTCGCTCCGGCTTTTTGAGTAGCTGTTTTTAAAATAACCGTTTTATTTTCAGTATCATCCTCATCTAAAGTAGCATCTGTAACTTCTAGCGCCACCTGAGTTGAATCATCTTTAATAGTAAAAGTACTTTCAGGGTCGGTTGCAGGTAACATGACCGCTTCAGAAAAAACAATTTTTACAGCATTTTTATCAACCTCCTCAGCTTTTACCACTTTTGGCGATTCACTATCAGCCGCAGCATGAGCAGGGGTCGCACTAACCTCTACGCTGTAATTTTCACTTTCATTACCGGCAGCATCATAAGCGGTAACCGCAAAATAATAAGGTTTACCATTGGTTAAATTACTTACAATATAACTAATTTTATTTCCCACATCGATTGTACCCAAACCATACTCATCACCATCCGTATTTACAGGCTTGTCACCATAATAAGCTTTATAACCTTTCACACCGGTATTATCAGTAGCAACATTCCAGGATAAACTCACCTGGCCATTTCCGGCAGTTGCCTTTACATTATCTACATCACTAGGTACTCCCGTATCAGCCAGTGCCACCTCGGCGCTCTTATCGGGAATAACATCGGCCTGAGCAAGACTTACAGGGAAAGGAGGAGCAAAAAGCGTAGCCAAAGCAAGCACAAGTAAAACTGCTCCCGGAGCAAGTGCTATAAGGTGTACCAAATAATTTCGATAAAATGCATTTTTATTTTTCATATTTTGTGTTTTTAATGTTTATTTTTTTTAGTAATCAAAATATTATATCACAAAATGGGAATAAAATCGAAGGTCAGTCACTAAAAGCTCCACAATCTTAGTTGACAAATTCAAATAAAAAAGTTTAAATAATTTTATGAAAATAAAACTTTCCCCCCTTCTTGTAGAGAAAATTCCCGGATTAGCCGTAGCGGCAATCGTTATAAAAGGCCTTAATAATAAGAAAAAAAATTCCACCATAGAACAGCTTTTGCGTGGCGTATGTGCCGAAAAAAAACGCCAATTCAAAAAAGATGAAAAAGAACGATTGCTCCAACTATTTCAAAATATTGCCTCAGATAATGGCGTTTTAGCCGAAGCTCAGCTTTTGGAAAGTGGTCTAAAAAAAGCTATCAAAGGTACAGAGATTGTATCCACCAATAATCTTCACGGGATTATCCACTATTTGAGCTTGAAATACTTGCTCCCTGTACAAGGACGTGATTTAGATGAGGTTGAAAAAGATTTAGAAATTACCTTTATTGCACCCAAAAAAGGTAAAAAGATTGAAGATTTAGCCATCACCACCAATACCACCAATATTGTTATGTGGTTTATAAATATTGGCTCCTATACAGCGGAAAACTTTGAAAAACTACCTGCGGATCTTATAAAAATTATTGAAAAATACTGCAAAGGAACGCAAGTGGATACATACTTTCTGAATGCTCTAAACCCCGAAGTTGATCTACAATATATATCGGAAAAAGAGGAGCAATACCTCCAAAAGCAGCTAGAGGAAGAGCAAGAAAAGAAACTCAAAGAAACTATTTT
>CAYMDR010000159.1:0-2835 GCA_964389195.1 uncultured Candidatus Peribacteria bacterium
ACTTAAATCTAACAATAAACCTACTTGGTAAAATATATGCTCCATCCAATATCAATTTTCTAACCACTGCTGATCTTTTAGCTAATTCAGCAAGTTTAATATAATATATTACTCCACTTAATTCACTCGCAGCGAATGTCTGGCCATAAACCTCGCTATCATTCAAAATCAAATGCAAATCTCTTTTAACGTCTTCATAAGTCCATTTATCAATCATTCTTACTGCCTTTTCTACAGCACTCCGTTTAAAAATTCCATTCAATAAAGAAAGCAATCCATTATTAGCCACTATATAAGACAAACCTTCATCCGTTAGATTAAGAAGGCTCTTTAAAAAAACAGGTCTGCCTTTGTAAATCACGCGATCGGAGCCATAAAGACTGGTTAGATATAATAGATCAAATAATTCTCTATCTTGTGAACCTTCTATGATCGTTCTAAGTCGTTGATATCTCGCGTTATTCGGTCCATCATCTCCACCTTTTAAAGAATATAGCATCGAATCAATTATCCGATAATTCCGCATCGTCCGCGCATCTTCCATTATAATCTCTAAAACCGTCTTAACCGTTCTCTCATCCAAATCTAAAATATTCTTAACATCAAACCTTTCGCCCATAACACCAAAACTATTTGGTATATACGGGACCGACCCTACTTTATGTCCCTTTAAACCACTGACTATTTCTTTTAAAGCAATGCGGTCAATCAAACCCGTCCCATTTTTCTGATTTATTCTTTTCGCCACAGCTTCTGCGTTCTCCGAAACACTTAAACTAAGGTAAAATTTTAACAAAACAACCTGAGAATCTTTTGTTCGTATTGCAATTAAAGCATCGACGATTTCCAACTTATCACTAAATGGTAACGATCCTTCTAATAATAGTCCCTCTATAGACTTGGGATCCTCTTGGACTATCTTTCTAAGATTCTCATAATCCTTAGTCAATGTATAAAACTTCGCTTTACTCGGATAATCTTCTGGTAACCAACCCGATTCTCTGATAACTTGCGCCAATACAACTATTGCTTGCGGATATTCTTTTTCAAGATACCCTTTGTTATATTTCTTAAATTGAGAAACTAAAAAATCAACCGGAACACTTCTCATTAAACTTGTTAAATTAACACGTTTTAGAATATTTTCTTTACTTCTTTTTTTACCCTCATAAGCGGAGTCCTCAATCGGAACTAATAGAAATTTGATTAACTGTTTCCTTGATCCATCAGTATTCATGCTAACTAGTAAATCCAAGAACATATTAACCACATCATCATTCTGAAGTTCTGAATTTGCACAGTACAAAGGAATGCTATCTTTTTCAGCAAGCGCATCAACCTCTGTCTTATTGCCTAAAAGAGCGTAAAAAAATGTCTGTTCTCCTTCATTTTTGGGGAACCAACCCATATCATTTAAAGCTAAAACAACTTTTTTCAAAATAGAAAAGCTATGCGCAAAAGTACGACTTCCGATTCCATTTTTAAAAAAATCAATTAACTGAGGCAAAAATACAACATCCTTAGACTCTATCATTTTTTCAACCAATTTAGCTCTTTCAGCATACTGCCAATTAGATTTCTCGTATGCGCTAACTATGTCCGTTGTACTTTGAGCTAAAGTTTTATTTTGAGTTGTTGCTTGGCCTGGAGAGACCCCCAAAGTTACTCCTAACAACAATAATCCACCAACTGTCGAATACAACTTTCGTGAAATCATCGCCGAATCACTTGTGCGGTCCAAGTTCATAGTCCAGATCAATCCGCCAGAAAAATACTTACGAGGCTTTGCTTGTGAGTCTTCTTTTATAAGATTAAATACACCTTTTTTATAAGCTTCTAAATATCTCCCATAAATCTGCTCCTTAAGCGTCATATCAGAGAGCTCAACACCATTGATCATATTCTTATTAACGTACGAAGCTTCAAATAATGCATTTTTAACCGTCTCCCTGTACCACTTCGCCAAAATGAGCGCTTGGTAGATCTGACGCAATGGCGCAAAATTCTTGCCGAAATTAACTTCCCTCTCGATCTCAGGCAGAACGATCGAGCGGACAATTTCGGATGTTACATTGGGAGCTTTCGATGCCTGATGTTTTTCTTTTGATAGATAATCTTCATCCAGCATTACCTTCAAGGTTGCCTTGGTGACATAGGCGGCATTGTTGTTCTCAAAAACCTGGGCCTCTTTAGGCATGATCCATACTTTATTGAATGTATTGACCGGAATATTGGTTGTGCCATATTGTGCGTGGGCTTTTGCGTAAACCTTGTTCCAAAACTCTTTGCCCAGTTCTTTTTCAGGATAGATCGCTGATGCGGTTAACTGTTTTAAAATGTAATCTTGCGCCAATAAGTCGCGCCCAAGATCCGTCTGCCCTAAAGCATCCGGCACAATACGGTCTTTTTCATAGGGGGACAAGTTCACCCAAAGGTCGCCCTCGGGGATGGTCAAGCCCGCCAGAAAATATTTAACCAATTGATTGGCTTCCTCTTTAACCAGATCGCTTTGACGGGAACCATCGCCGGTATCAACGATAAATTGAAACTCTAAAGGTTTGTTTGGATCAACAACGATGCCTTTAAGCGCCGCAGGGGTAAAAGGACTGGAGGTCTCGACCATCTTGCCCGGCAACGGCAGCTGGCTGACACTAAATGTATTCGCGTTAGCATATTGAAAATTCGAACAAAAAAAGAAAAAACAAACAACCGCGGCAATCATACGTTGAAACATATTCTGCTCCCTTTGGGGGTGATTTTAATTAATACCAATAATGTTCTGTGCCATGGCGGGGGTCATGGGTTTGATGGAATAAATGACCGGGGTTATTCCAT
>CAYMDR010000160.1:0-300 GCA_964389195.1 uncultured Candidatus Peribacteria bacterium
CGTCATAGTACATTACGCCTTTACTGATGCGGTTTTTGGCGCTAAAGGGAGGGTCTATACTAATATCCCCTTTAAGTATACTGAAATCTTTCCTGCTAAGGGCGCGATAAACTTGTATATATCTGTCGGGCTTTACTGCCCAGTGGCCAATCTCATGTATGACTGAGTGTACAGACTGATAGCCTGGATTATGTTCAACGCAGAAAGGTATACCAATTTCAGCTGCAAACTCTACTACACGTAAGTAACTTGATACTTCCTCCTGTATTTTTTATATTACTACAGCTTGTTCCAGCACCT
>CAYMDR010000160.1:310-1885 GCA_964389195.1 uncultured Candidatus Peribacteria bacterium
TACAGCTCTCCCAATCTCACTTGCTGCGTAATATCGTGGTGTTATTGATGGGATTATTGTATCTAAAGGGACTGTGCCAGCTTCAATATCAAAGATATGCTTGGAATCTATGTGCATAAAGATATACTAACACAAGTAACTATAATAGTCAATATATGAACATGTGTGTGCTTGTGGTTATAATGTACATAAATATGCAAAATTTGAAGGATTACCAAGATGGCTTTATCCCGCTAATGATCTTCATGATTTCCGTGCTTTTGTTTGCAATAATTTTTGTTTTTCTAAGAGTCATTAAGTCTACTTGAAAGGCCCAAAAGCCATTGCAAAAATATACAACTATGATATAATATTATTTAATGATGTCACAATCTTTACTAGAAATTGAACCTTTACCAGAAGTCAAAGTTAATGTTGGCTTAACACCTGATCAGGACGGCTCCAGTGCTATTACGTACGGAAAGTTACGTGGCGAAATTGATAGACAAGCTAAGCATCTCGATGGTCGTTGGGAATCCTTTTTCAATCTACCGGAAGGTGATATAGAAGAGTCTTTACAGGCCCGACGTTTAGCCGAAACATATTTATTACAAACTGCAATTCGAGGGCTACAATCATGGGATGACCCCGAAAAAGAACGATTGTGGCAAGAACGATTTACTCAGGCAAGCATAGAACTATATGGTCAGCCAGACGAAAAGGTTGTACGAGGTCTTGCGGCTAATGAGCGTAATTTGTTATTAGAGTTTGTCGACAATCCAGATGTTGATCAGGACATTCTGCGTAAAGTAATTGATGTGTATGATTATGTCGCTGGGCACAGCGAAGAAGGAGCCATACCAGAACTTAGTCATGAAGCTTTTGAAGCTGTTGAAGTCTTCTTTTCAGGTGAAACTAACTCTAAAGTATTGGAAGTAGCTGATAGTTTAGAAGACAGACCATACACACCTAAAGAACTAGTTGGCATATTTAGAGGAGCTATTAACATTCTCAAATCTGATGATCCTAATTGGGAAGTTTGGGAGGTTGAACTAGTAGATCAATCAGGCTTATCTATCGATCCAGAGAAGAAAATTATTCGAATTGGAGAACGAAGAAGTAGCGCATACCCTTCAGAAGTAAAAAAACTTTTAGGCCACGAACTATTAATTCATGCCCTAAGAGCGACTAATGCTTTACGGCAATCCGATGGGCTTCTTCGGGAAACTTTACCTGAATATGGTGTTTTCGAAGAGGGTCTTGGTATTGTTGCCGAGGTCGTTATATCTGGGGAAAGATCTGAAAAAGCTATTAATCGATATATTGATATAGCGCTGGCGCTCGGGACAAATAATTATTTGTTAAGCAGGAAAGAATTGTTCGAATTTGCCTATAATCGTCAAATATTAGCAAATCAGATCAAGGGAAAACCTGTCGATCATAAAGCAATAGAAAAAGAGACATGGACACACATTGATAGAATTTTTAGAGGTGGTGACGGAGGCGAAGATTCAAAAGCGGTATATACCATGTACAGCTATTACTACGCAGGATACGTAAAAGCAGTTAATTTTATAAACAAAGCTTTAGCTAGTG
>CAYMDR010000160.1:1895-2825 GCA_964389195.1 uncultured Candidatus Peribacteria bacterium
AGGCAAAAGCCGATCCCACAAATCCTACTCATAAAAAGTATATAAAAGAAAAAGGATTAGTCCCTAGTTTGTAATAACTCGGACGCTATTGTTGACGAAATCTAGGTCTTTTTCAAATTGTTTTGGATCTGAATTATGCAAGATTATAATGGCGCACATTTTGTACCCATCGCCGGCTTTGCCGACATAGTCGCCGATTTTTTGTTTGGTCTTAAAGTAGATTAGTGACGATAAATTATGAACTTCTTTTTCGTTATCGATTCCAGAAAAGATTCCAGCTTTTTTAGGGAACAATTCTAAAACCGCTACTGGGTGGTGAGTAAGCGTATTGATATTCGGTGACTTACCTAATTTTATATCTAATTGTATATCTAGTAAGTCGATATCGTTTGCCAATCTGTGCATTCGATCGCGGTAGCCACCGTTTCTTGCGCCGATTTCGACTATGCGTGGCCCTTTTTTTGTCATGATTATCTCGATATGCGCTGCTGAATTTTTCATGCCTAATACTTTACAGCCAAGTTCTGCAGTCTTTATCACTGACGCCTGTTGTTCTTGGCTCAGAGTTGTGGGTAAAACACGGCTGTAGTGGAAGTTGTCGTCAAAACCAATGTCGTAACCAGTCTTGTAATCAACAATTTCTGGTAATATTGTTGTCTTACCTTGATTGTCGATAAAACCATCTACTGAGTGAATTGTGCCTTCCATGAACTCTTCGATTATAATTTTTGGTTTTTGAAGTGGCGCATATTGTTTGTAGACTTTGCTGATTTGGTTAGCCATAGATAGGTAGTTTGTTTCTAGCTCGTGCTGGTTTGAGCACTTTAAGACCAGAAGGCTTTTTGCTAAGTTTGCCGGCTTTAAGATTAACGGGTAGCCGTATTTTTCTGCAAAAAGTAATGCTTCATCTAAGTTAGCTATTTTTTTGAA
>CAYMDR010000161.1:0-2799 GCA_964389195.1 uncultured Candidatus Peribacteria bacterium
AGTTAGAGAACTATTTGAAAACCTTAGGCATAGAGTTACACTGGAGCAACAAAGGATATATGCTCCCGAAATTCCTTGCCAAGAGCGTGATATATTGTTATCTTTCTGACCAGATTTTTTTATTTTATAGAGATGTGTGAACAAATGAGTTATTTAGGAGGTAGTCCTATTAAGGGAGTTTCTGCACTTCCTGAACAAGCAGAAGTAAGAGTTTTAGAACGTTCTCCATTACCCCTTCCTTCTTCTGGAGATGGTACTTTTGGCCACTTGGCTATGGAGGTAATTTCAGTAGATTCAGGTATAGATCCTTACGAACCTTTACCTGAAGATGCAGAGGATAGTGCAGCTTTGGCTGCGGCTTTAGTACCTATTTTAGAGATTTATAAACAAAGGGATTTCCTAAATGTATTTGCTCAAAATAATGTTATAGAAATTCTTTATAGAATGATAACACCTGACTCTGCTTCTGCTATACCGACTACGAATGATCTTAATGATGTTACTCTACGAGCTGTCGTTTTATCTGAGCTGAAAGATAAGCTTTTAAAACTTGGTATAGCTTTAGAGGTGTTTCCTGATTTTATAGCTACAGCAGAATAACTCTTAGAATTTAAAGCAGACTTTTAACTAGAAAATCCGTTACTAGATACCCTTTTTCTGTTGCCGTTAATTTATCTCCCTTTAAATGTAGGTGTTTAGTCGAGATAAAACTCTTAGCTTTTGCTAACAAAGATTTTTCATCGCCGAATGTTTTATATTGAGTAAGGTCGATTCCCTGAGAAGTTCGTAGTCTTAACATTATATATTCCATCCGCTTTAAATCTGGGTCGATGGGCATCTCGTTGGTTGTGGGGAGCGGGTCGCGCAGGTATGCGTCAAAGTCGCTTTGGTTTTCCCACATGTTGTTTTTGATAATAGAGTGGGCGCCGAGTCCCAGGCCTAAATAATCTTTTTGCTCCCAGTAACGCAAATTGTGTTGGCATTCAAAGCCAGGTTTGGCGTAGTTGGAAACTTCATAGTGGTTGTAGCCTTCGTGTTTTAAAGTTTTAATCAGATGTTCGTACATTTTTATTTCTAGCTCTTCTCCGGGGCAATCTGCTTTAAAAATATCGATGCGTTTGGTGTCGTAGGAAAGAAAGTAAAAGGAAAGATGGGGTGGCTTGTAAGAAAGAATAGTTTGCAGTTCCTCTTTAAAACTTTCAAGGGTCTGATAGGGGAGTCCCATGATGAAATCGGCGCCGAAGTTTTTTATGCCAGCATTTTTAAAAGCATCCAGAGCTTTATAGATAGTAAGGTGGTCGTGAGGGCGTGCGATGCGAAGGAGCGTCTTTTTATTAAAACTTTGGATACCAAGTGAGAATCTGGTGACACCCGCTTTTTTATAATGTGTAAGTTTTGCGGTATCTATACTTTCCGGATTGCATTCAATGCTGATTTCCGGTTTTTTAACCAACTGAAAATGAGTAAAGATTTTTTGCAGGATCTCCTCTATATATATGGCTTCGATAAGACTGGGGGTTCCTCCTCCAAAATAAATGGTTTCAATTTGATAATTTTGATACTGCTTTGCTCTTGCTTCAATTTCTTTTATAAGCGCCTCTATATATTGTGGAATCCATCTGTTTTTATGGGCAAAGGTAAGGAAGTTACAGTAAAGACAGATCGTCTTACAAAAAGGTATATGAATATAGAGAGATAAATCTTTCACGGTATGCTATAATGGTGAGGAATGTAATATAAAATGATATGAACCGCATTCTTGTTGGTTTACTCGGTGTTCCGCTTGGGATTATTATAATGGTTTATCGTTACCAGCTGAAACAGTTTACAGGAGATATCGCTTTTGCCGAAGAGTATCTTGGCTCCGGTGGTACTTATACGCTTTTTGTCCTTCTTGGTTTAGCCATTTCCATTCTTTCTATTATGTATGGATTAGGTACGCTTCAGGAGTTTTTTATCGGTAGTTTTGGGAGATTTTTTGGAGCAGATGCCTGATAAAAAATCTTCAATAAAAACTCTTGACTTCAAAATAGCTGTTCTCTATAATCCTAACGCTTCGATTTCTTCTTAGAAATTATTCCTAAATTGAATTATCACAACTTGCACTCACCCTTCAGCTTGCATGACTGAGTTATAGCTTAGTCTACAGGTTAAGGGGTGTGCGCAAGCTCACCCCTTTTTTAAGTCTCTTAAAGAAGGCTGATCGTTGAAAATTTGGCCTTAAAATAATAAAATTAAAATTCTGTAATTTCATCGTGGATGCTAGAGTGAGTTATTACTCACTGCTAGTTAAAAGGATGAGTTTAAAACTTAAGTTACTCAAGTGCAAAGAATGGATGCCTTGACACCAAATTTCGATGAAGGACGCAACAAGCTGCGATAAGCTTCGGCGAGCTGCTAAGTAAGCTTTGACCCGGAGGTTTCCGAATGGGGGAACCCCATCCGAGTAATGTCGGATGATCCTGAGTAATCAGGAAGAGCACCTGGCGAATTGAAACATCTTAGTAACCAGGGAGAATAAATCAACCGAGATTCCCAAAGTAGTGGCGAGCGAAATGGGAACAGTCTAAACCTTTTGTGCGTGATAGGTTACAGCCGTTGCACAAGAGGTGTTATAAGAAGTATTTTCCGCACACTGTAAGTTGCGGCAATATTTTGTTCTACTAACCAAAGGAGCCTGGAAAGGCCCACCATAGAGGGTAATAGTCCCGTCGGTGAAAGTAGTTCAAAGTATTGTAATATTCTCTTAAGTAGGGTCGGACACGTGAAATCCGGCTTGAATTCGGGAAGACCACTTTC
>CAYMDR010000162.1:0-1171 GCA_964389195.1 uncultured Candidatus Peribacteria bacterium
CCTAACCAAAGCTGTTTCATCCTCATCATCGGGCGCCCAAAATCCTAAAAGAGTGGAAGTGAATGCCATATCAACTATCCGTCTCCTAAGAAATCCCCCTACTTCCTTTTGAGTTTCAATATCAATCTTTACTTGGCCGTTAATGGTTAGTTCAGTTATTATCAAAGAGCATTCAAAGTCTAAGGAAGAATTAAGCCAGTCTATAAAAGCAGCAACCTCCGGGGAATTAATTTCTGAGGAAAATAGCTTCAAAGTGCTGTATAGGGTCTTACCCGTAGATAATTCCGTCGCCGAAACCTTACTTATCTCATCAGCAAAACGGCTTTGCATTGAGACTAAAATCTTATAGTATAATTCCAGAGCATGGGCCTTTACTGCATCCAGTTCGAATTGGTCATTAAAAGAAGACTGAACTATCTCCTTTTGAGCAACATCCTTAATAAGTGATAAAGCGCGATTAGGGCCATCCAATTGAACCATCAGTTGCCAACGTAACTCCCATAGCTGTTCTCTTAAGCTCGTACAGGTTTGTTCTATACTCCTGGATGTTATCCGGCTTTTGATAATATCCAAAACATTTTCAACCCCCTCACGTACAGCTTGGTCTAAACCAAGTTCTTCAGTTTCTTTCTCATCGTAGTGAGAAACCACATAGTAAATTGGTGCGGGTACATGCAAAAACATACCACGAATATAGCACTTTCTATTGAGCAGTTTTTAAAGAACGCGCGGTAAGGTGTAACCCGAGTGTTGACCTATGTATAGTACAGCTATTGTACCATTGGAAATCCTGTGCTATCTTTGTTTTCAGATGCGTGACTACGATATTCGTAATCTCTTAAAAGAATTTCATCTTTTAAAGTATAAGAACGATGGCAAATCCAAAGTTTCCATTATATACCCCGGAGGATAGGGAAATTGAAGAAATGCTTAGGCAGCATGAAGCGCAAAAGCAAAACATAAAATAAAAAAAAACACCCTAACAATCAAAGGAATAGGTCGCTCCTATAATGATATTTTTTATAAGTACAATAGGACCAATGGATATTCGTCTAAGATGTCAAACCTAATTCCTAATGCAAAAATATCATGGCCCGGTGCACGGCCCTCAAAAAGGGGACAAAAAAGAGACGGTTTCAGATGATGAGTTGGAAATGGAAATACGCAGAGC
>CAYMDR010000162.1:1181-2796 GCA_964389195.1 uncultured Candidatus Peribacteria bacterium
AAAAACCTTGGGAAAATAAAAGCAGCCGCTAAAGAGCTTTCCGAATGGGTAACTGCCGAGGAAAAAAGGCTGCAATTAATTTATCCTTCCCTGAAACTTAAAATCTGTTACAACTATTCCACGGACACCCACAACTGTGAGTTGTTGAATCTGATTCCTAAGTTCGGCCACGCGACAGATTTGATAAATATCACAAGGCGCATTGAAAACTTAAACTCCATTTTATTGAACGAATATGGAGAGTCTTTCAACTACAATACTTTAAGGAAAGACGGGGTCCACGAATTCATTGTTTCCGGATACAACGTACTAAACCCCAAGATTTATTCATATTGATTCAGCCAACGGCCAGAATTTTTACTATAACACAAATACACACCAAAAGCTTCATTTTGGGGTATTTGTAAAGCTTCCAGCGCATCTTCATAGGAAGCCCCATCCATTATTAAAGCAACGTAATTCAGAACCTTGGCGCTTTTCGGCGCTGGTATAACGGCAATAATATCACTGTTGTCAAAGGCGGAAGGTTTTTTAAGCTTCTCTTCAATCTCTTTGGCCTTTTCAATTGCTTGAGTCAAGGTCAAATGCCTTCCCCCTAAAAAATAATCTTCATTTGCCTCAAGATTACAATAGACTTTATTACTACAAAGGGAAGCAAGGATACCATTGTATTCTTGCGGTAATAATTGTATCGTATCAATCGGCTGCAAAAGGCATTTTAGGCCGGTCTCAATTACCTTGTCAAATCCAAGCGTGTTTGCTTTGATTAGAAGTGCCATACTTTCGGTTTGTGGTTTTATGAGATAGTCCGTCTGCCCCTTTAATATAAGACCCGTTTGACTGGCCACCCCTTTTAAAACCAAAAGTAGTTGCACGCATAGCAATGTCGATTCTTCATTCCAATAATGGCAACAAAAAGACGTTTCAGCCCATTCGCAATAATATCCATCGCCAGGCAAAAGCAAGACGTTACCGGTTAATTGTTTAAACGAGAGTTTTTCCCAACTTTTTACCATAGGAACTCGCTCATTGGATATGATTGGTTTGATGATTTTCAACACTTACCCTGCCCATATCATCCTTGTAGACCGATTGGTTAAATTCTACATGTACATGGCCGTCTCTATCTTTTAGTCGGTAAAAATCCAAACCTCCAAAATGAATCTCTTTATTTTCTGGAAACGCTTTAAGCATTTCAATCAACTCCTTTACTGTAATGGTCATGAGGACGTGTTTACACACAATATATAAAATTCATTTATACAAGTGAATATTTGATATGAAATTTTACATTTGAGGAAAGAACTTAGTATAGAATAAAATAGGTAAACACAATACATAAGGCGTTAAGTCTTTTTGGTATCGAAATCTGCAACTTTTCAATATCACCAAAAAAGCTACTAAACGCTCACGCCTTGGCGTGGGTCGTAGCATTTGGTGATGGGCTCGTTGCAGAGCCTCGATACTGATGACTATGTAACCCACGCCTCTTCATTTATAAACCCTCCTGATTGGGTTGCTCAGGAACAACATTTTTAAAAAAATGAAAACCAAGTTTCTACCCTGGATTTTGTCCTTGCTGGCAATGCTATTGTTTCACTCCTGTATACAAGTA
>CAYMDR010000163.1:0-388 GCA_964389195.1 uncultured Candidatus Peribacteria bacterium
TCCGCTTACTATTTTGGTAAAGGCTGTTTTAAGTTGCTGAGTCATTAATCCCGGTGCTGTTTTGCCTATTTTTTTATTATTTACAGAGCCTATAGCTGATACTTCTGCAGCTGTTCCAGTGAAAAAAGCTTCATCGGCATTGAGTAGTTGTTGTTTTGATACGGTAGTTATTTTGGTTTTTATACCAAGGTCTTTAGCTAAGGTTAGGATACTTTTACGAGTGATACCACTTAAAATATTACCGGATTTAGGGGTAATAAGGGTGCCTTTTTTAACAATAAAGATGTTTTCACCTGGGCCTTCGGCGATATTGCCTTTAAAATCAAGCAAAATTGCCTCATCATAGCCCTTTTTGTTAATTTCAAGGCTAGCTAAGATAGAGTTATAG
>CAYMDR010000163.1:398-2794 GCA_964389195.1 uncultured Candidatus Peribacteria bacterium
CCGCTAATTTTAGCACCAGCAAAGGTGGTTTTGGGGTGAATACGCATAATGGAGGAGATTTTTACCTTTACGGCTTCACTGCCTAAATAGGCACCCCATGGCCAAATGGCAATAGCTACGTTTAGCTCGGCTCCTTTGGGATACAAGCCCATTTTGCCATAGCCATAGTAAATGATCGGACGAATATAGCCTGATGTTATTTTATTTTTACGAATAAGACCAATAATGGCATCTGCTAAGTCTTTTTTTGTAAAAGTTACTTTCATTTCAAGCACAGATGCTGAATAAAAAAGTCTATCTAAATGTTCTTCTAGTTTAAAAATGGCGCTACCTTTTGAGGTTTTGTAAAAACGAATTCCTTCAAAAACAGCCCCGCCATAATGTAAGGAATGAGTTAAAACGTGAATTTTAGCCTTATCCCAGGAAATATATTTGCCATCCATCCAAATATAGGCGACTTTTTGCATAGAATAGTGTTTTAAGGGCTTGGTTATTTACTTTAGGCCTGTAATCTGCTAAAATAGTAAGATAAATAACAACAAAAAGCTATGAAATTACATACAAAAATAAAAGCGTTACGATACACTGTTATTCAGGGGGTGGTTTTCCTGATGATGTTGATGGTTGCTCATGGCGCTTTGGCCGCTAGCAGTTTTAGTGGTGTTCAAGCCTATGGAGTAGATACGATTGCGGGATACAGCGCTCTTCTTACCAGTTCGCAAACAGCACCTGAAAAGGATCTTACTTTTTTGGTTACAAAACCTGATGGTGCTACGGTTAAGATTCCGGTAAAAACTGACGCGCAAGGTATCGCTAAGGCGGATCTTTATGATTTTCACACTAAAAGGGCTGGCCAGTATGCAGTGGCTGTTTTGGTAGATGGAGTTACCAATATGCCCAGCTATTTTACGGTTTATCCTGATCAAGTTTCTACCGAACAGTCCAGTGTTGTTGCTAATAAAAATATAGCCAAGGCTGATGTTACAGATAAAGTTTACGTAACGGTTTCGTTAAAAGATCAGTACGCTAATGCTTTTCAAGGTCATATGGTAACGCTTATTTCCAGTAGAGCCGATGACACGATCCGTACCTCTACACTTAATGCGGTAACAGACACTAATGGAAGTGTAACTTTTACTGTCAATTCGGTCAAAAAAGGGGTTTCAACCTATTCAGCTTTGGATGTTACTTCTGGGTCGGTGCTAACTTCTAGGGCTCAGGTTGCGTATTTAACCTCTAGTTCTTATTTACAAGACGTTGGTGGTGATTTCACCTCTTTTTTACCGGTAGCAGAAGCGGCTGAAAGTGGAGCGATTCATAATTTTGATATTTCCAATATTCCATTGGATGTTCAACCAAATCAAAATGTGAGTTTTACCATTACCGCTCGAGATCAAAATAACGTTACTGTGCAAAATTATACTGGGACGGTGCATTTTTCTGCTGATGGCAGCAATGGTGCTAATGTTACTTTACCGGAAGACTATACTTTTAAGGCTGAAGATTTAGGAACTCATGAGTTTAGTTTAGGTATAAAATTTATTGCAGCAGGAACATATAAAATTGTTGCTACTGATATGAGCAATCAAATTATTAAAGGTGAAAAAAGTGTGACGGTTGGAGTAAGCGGTGGTAATCAGCCGGCACAAAATAATAGTTTAAAACCTGTACTCGCAACCCCTTCTAGTGGAACTTATAGCCAAAATGTTCAAACTGTTAGTGGTAGCGCTGCGGCTGGAGTAAGTATTAATATTTTTGATAATGATCAAGAGATTGGCTCCGTTCAAGCTAATAATAGTGGCGACTTCACCTATCAAACAGCTCCTTTAAGTGATGGGGAGCATGCTTTGTACGTAGTTACTTTAGATGGTAATCAAGAGGTAGTTGCAACTTCCGATACAGTTGAGTTTAGCATCGACACTACTCCCCCTGGAGTTGATCAGATTGAAATTACACCAACCTCCGGTATTACTACCACGAAGAAAATTTACAACAGGTGGCGCTGATTTTTAACGCCGATATTATTGAACTTAACCCAAGCTTAGATCAGCCAGGTGCTTACGTCGGATCAATGCAAGCTCCACCTAATGCAGGGGTTTATCCTGTGGATGTGGTGGTGGTTGATCAATTAGGAAATGAGGCTACTTATGAAGGTAAAGCTGCTCTTACGATTACGCCGGATGGTGGCACTGTTACAGCAGGTACGGATAGCCAGGAGGTTGTGGATCCTAATGCGACTCAAGAAGTAACTCCTGTTGTTTCCGATAATTTGCCGCCTTCACAAGTCTTTGGACTTATTGCTTATGGCTCAGGAGAAAGAGTTACCTTGGTATGGGAAGCTGCGAATGATGATGGTAATGTTGAGCATTATCGCGTGTACTACGGTTTAGATCCTG
>CAYMDR010000164.1:0-2714 GCA_964389195.1 uncultured Candidatus Peribacteria bacterium
AAAACAAAAAGAACAGCTAAAACTACTGTAGCTCTAAAAATAAACTTTTCAGGCCCCCTTTTCGTAGTACTAATGGTTTCACTTCCGCCAAAAGTAGCTGAAAGACCAGAACTTCTATTCTGCATCAAAATAGACGCTATAAGCAAAACAGAAACAATCAGTTGAAAATATTTGAGATAGGTGTGCATAAAACTTACTTATTACGGATAAAAAAATGTAGAATCCAGTTCACCAGACCAAAGATCAAAGCGGCGGCAAAATAGACCCAAGCGCTTGCTACCGCCATAGAAACATCAGCTAAATGTATACCATTGACCAATCTAACGGTCAACCAGAAGATAATAGCATTAATAACAATCGTAAAGAGCCCAATCGTCATAAAAACCAACGGAAAAGAGAGCAATTTCATCAAAGGTTTCACAAAAGTATTCAAAATACCAATAATCAACCCTCCTATAACAAAAAATCTAAGACCACCAGTATACTGCACATCTGTTAATAGATACGTAACTGCATAAAGAGCAATAGCGTTCAAAGCAATCCCCAATAAAATTTTCTTTACCATAAAATCTACAAAGCAATGAAAACGAAGGTAGTCTAGCACAAAAAAATGGAAAGCAAAAATACTTGTAATATGTTACAAAGTTGTACAGTTACTACAGACATACGAAAAAACATTTATATTTCTTAACTTTTCATACCATATGAAAAAAATTTCATTCCGGTGGCTTATCTTAATAATGGCATTGGTAACAACCGCAAACCTCGTAGGATTACAACAGCAGGCCTACGCCATTACCCTTCCACCCCCAGGACAATCTTCCTACAGCTTAGATTTTACCAATGCCTGCGACAATAATATCGGTAAAGCAGGTGAACCCGTACTTTGCCTAGAACTTGAAAAAATTTCCGGTTCCAGTTTTAAAACCAGAGTTTGCAAGGGGTCAGGTACTTTTTCTTATGATCACGATAATGTCCTAAAAAACCTCACCTTGGGACAAACACTTATATCCTATGTTGGCGGTACGGGATCACAATGTGATGAATGGACAACCGTTTCACTCAGCACGCTTCAATGTGGCAAAACTAGCAAATTAAGCATGGATGTTTCTTCACCAACAACATGCGATTCACCAGCCTGCGAATATAAAACGGGATACGTAAATGTTAAAAAGCTCTGCAATGCACCAACACACCCATAAATAAATTTAATATAGGTGCATATAAAAAAACACTGCTAATACAACAGTGTTTTTTTATTTACGCACTGCAATTTTTACAGCAACTCCTTCCACCTCAACCTCTTTTTCTTTATCCCCTTCAAAATTGCCTTTATCTTGAAGCTCGATGGCCAAAGTTTCGCGTTTAATATAGTCGGCAAAATTATTCCCAGCCTGAGCAATATCTCCGCTGGTTTGCACTAAAATATAAATACGATCATCCACTTGATAATCTGCTTCTTTACGTAAATCTTGGATAAACCGAACCACCTCACGGGCGTAGCCTTCCTGTTTTAAAGCATCGGTAATAGTGGTATCAAGGACAACCGAAATACCATTGCTACTTGCCACATCGTAACCAGCTTTGCCGTGTAAGCCGACCTCGACTTCATCTCCACTCAAGATAAATTCACCAATGCGAACCGAGCCATCTTCAAGGATTTCAAACTCCCCTGCCTTGGCCTTATTAATAATAATTTGCACATACTTACCATACTTTGGTCCAAGAACTTTGGCATTTGGTAAAACTACACGTTTCACAAACTCCTGCGCGTCTTTTAAAATTTGCAGGTCCTTCACGTTCAGCTCTTCCGTAATAACATTTTTTTGCGCTAACACTAATTTTTCATCTACGTTAGCCGGCAAAGCAATCTGAACCAAACCCAAAGGCTGGCGTACTTTAATATTCGCCTTATCACGAACGGCATGACCCAGAGCCACAATCTGACGAACAATCTTATTTTCGAAATTAAGTTTTTCGTTAACATATGATGTTTGCGCTTTTGGCCAGTCCTGCAAATGGACAGACGGTTCATTCGTTAAATTTTTATAAATCTCATCGGCCACAAAAGGCATAAAAGGTGCCAGCAGTTGAGCTACATTGGTAAGCACCATGTAAAGCGTTTGGTAAGCCTCAAATTTATCGGCATCGTTTTCCGATTTCCAGAAACGACGACGGCTGCGACGGATATACCAGTTGGATAAATTATCCACAAAATCGAGCATCGGACGGGTAGCCTTGGTAAGGTTGTAATCCTCCATACCCTGGGTAACCGTTGCGATTAATTGATGAAGTTCGGAAAGCAACCACTGATCCAATTTATGCTTTGGTTTAAAGTTTTCTTGCATTTTGGATTTATCCCATTGATCAATATTGGCGTAGGTAACAAAAAAACTATAAGTATTCCAAAGGGTAAGTGTGAATTTCTTTACTAATTCCTCAACATGTTTTTCACTAAAACGCACATCTTCCGCCAATGGAGCTGTACTGGTATACAAGAACATACGAGTGGAATCCACACCCTTGGTTTCAAAAAGCACGTTAGGGTCAGGATAGTTCTTTTTACGTTTAGAAAGTTTTTCACCATCGGCAGCCAACAAGATACCGTTCACAATCACGTTTTTAAACGCAGGCTGATCAAATAAAATTGATGAAAGAACATGGAGCGTATAAAACCATCCACGCGTTTGATCCAAACCTTCCGCGATAAAATT
>CAYMDR010000165.1:0-2694 GCA_964389195.1 uncultured Candidatus Peribacteria bacterium
GACTTTCACTTAGACATTCTTATTTATAACAACAAAGTAGCATTAACCTCGCTAGAGGCTAAATTCGGCGTATTGATTGAAAGTAAAGAGATGGCTCAAGCACAAGGACTCATTTTTGATTTTATTTGGAATAGCGATGCCCTCAAAATAAAAGTTTAACAAAAATGCACAGCAATAAAAAAGAGCCCCACCATATGGGACTCTTTTTATATTTAACAGCTAAGTAACTATTGAGGAAGAACTGTGGATTCATCAGCAGGCGCAGCCTGGAGATCAGCAGGTGTCATTTGAGCACCACCACCCATCATCATTAAATAATATTGGAATAAGTTCTCCGTAGGAAACTCCTCCGCCTCCTTCACCTCTTCTACAACAATAGGCTTGTTAACATCGCCAAGCGCAAAATGTAAAGATACTGTACCCTTAGCCATATCTACCTCATTAGATAAACCATCTAACTTAATAACCAAATCTGTCTGGTTTAGAATACCACTAGTGCTACCAACCCAAACATCACCACTAATATCAACTTTTTTCAAATCACTCCCCATAGCTTTCACTTCGTCAGCAGTCATAGCGTTTCCGCCCTCCTTAGCAATCTCTTCAAAAAATTTCCCTAAAGCCTCTTTATTAACGGTCACACTATAATGATAGCTTGACTCACCCTTTACGTCAGCCATACCAACATAGACCGGTTTCTCAAAAACTTTATTGTCCTCAAACATCTTTTTAAATTTAGCTTGCTCTGGTGTAAGTTCCTGACTTCCCTGTGGAAAACTGGAAGAAACCTCTTTGAGTACTTCGGGCGGTAAAGTTACTTTCCACCATTTATTAAACATTGCCGTAATATCTGCAGGAACAACAGCAGCCATACTTGGAACCTCAAATTTACTTACGTTAAAATATAGAATTTTATTTAAACGCATTTCAGCCGCAATGTTACCGGTTTCCTGAGAACCATAATCATCACCAGCAAAACTCACATCAGCTTTTACACTAAATTTTGGATCTGCCACCGCGGTCATATCAACACCACCTTGTAAATTCATCGCCAGCTTATTGGTCTTTCCAGCATTCCCCTCTACATTCATATCCATTTTCATTTCATAGCTATAGGACTTCATGTCCGAAAGCTTCGTAAAACCCTCTTTAATAATCTCCTCAGCAGGCTTGGCAGGCTGACCTGCAGGCGGCTGTTGTTGGCATCCACTAAAAGCAAAAAGAGCTGCCAATAAAAACACTGAGCTAAAAACCAAACTTTGCTTTGACAATTTTCTCATAAGCTACAAATAAAAAAATAAGGCCACAAGCAGAATATACACGATAATTTGCCGACAATACCAGCCAAAGCGTTTGACCAAAAATGAATATTAATTTATAAAATAATTACCAACTATGCGAAGTATTCCCCACCCATCTAAAGCTTTTAAAATTTCCTTTGCCCTCTTCCTTCTAGGAGGCCTGAGCATTTTGCATACACCTCATGTGGAAGCAAAAACTTTTACCGATGTCTTGAACTCCAACCACTACTATACCGCCATTCAATACTTGGCCGATAAAGGGATCATCAACGGCTATACTGATGGGACTTTTAGAACAGATAATAAAGTGTCCAGAGTTGAGTTTTTAAAAATCCTTTTAGAAAGCTCCTCTATACCTTTAAATATTGCATCTACCAATGAAGTCGACGTAAAAACTACCTTTACCGACATTGATCCAAATGCTTGGTATTTTCCATATGTAGCAAAAGCTCAAGCCGAAAAATGGGTAGAGGGCTACGCTGATAAAACTTTTAAACCGAACCAAAGTATTAATAAGGTTGAAGCCTTAAAAATCATAGCTTTAGTTCAAAAGTGGGAAACCTCTACTAAATCTACCGAAAATATTTTTAAAGATACACCTTCCAGCGCCTGGTATAGTAAGTACATCGCCTACGCCAAATCTAAAAATTTCCTGGAAGAAAGAAGCCAATATTTTATCCCAGACGAATTTCTATCTCGTGGACAGATAAGTGAAATCCTTTTCCGTACAACTCTTACAAGCACAGCAAAAGCTGCAAGTTTCTCAACAAAACTTTTAACCACATCCACCCAAACCACCGATGCCATCGCTCAACCAGAAATCATCAACAATCCACCACCTAAAATATCTGCCCATGAAGAAAATTTTACTCCCGTAAGTTTCCAGACCATTCCAGTAGATCTTTTTGACAACGTAAAACTCACAAACACTTTTCCCAACCACTTTTATCTCAATGAAGTTTATTATTTTGAAGGAACCATTATCAAAGGTGATTATGAAAATGCCTTTTTCTTTTTAGCTCCTCCCGACACCAGCGGAAAAGCAAAAAACTATACCACTTATGTTGGCGACGTTAGTGGAGATAAATTTAAAGTACAGGTTATCTTTAGAGAACCTGGCAATTATAAACTCGGTATGATCTTGGGCACATCGGGTGAAAGCAAAGTGGCCGACATATCGGTTCTAGCAAATCTACCACACACTAATCTTTCACTTGAAAATCCACAAAAACCAACAGCCCTAAAAGTAAATTTCAAGGAACAAGCAACCCACTTCTCTTGGAAGAATGCAACAAACCAAATAACCCGTCTTACCATTTTCCAAGACGATCAAACAAAATCATACATCTTCCGCCAACCCGTAACAGATTATAAAATTACCTACAGTGATTTC
>CAYMDR010000166.1:0-2622 GCA_964389195.1 uncultured Candidatus Peribacteria bacterium
CCACCAAGCGCAGGTTCGCTTCAATTAATTTACGCTCAGCTGCTTTATCACCCCGCTCTTTTCTTTTAGCAAGCGAAATTTCTTCTTCAGTTTTTAAAAGCGAAATTTTTCCTATTTCACGCAAATACATTTGGATAGAATCCGAAGAAATTTGCCCCAAGTCAAAAGGCACATCCATATCTGGCTGTGCTCCTTGAAACTGCTTCAGAATTGCTCCTTGCGCACCTTGGCCCCCAAGCAGCTGAACGGCTGCCTCAACCAGGGTAACCCCATGCTTATCAAGTAGGTCGAACAATCCTTCATATAACTCTATGTAGTATTCTGGATAGGGCAATACTTTTCCTAACTCTACTTCGGTAATAAAACCACGATTACGCCCTTTTAATAAAAGCTCCCAAATCTGTTCTACTTTAGGCTCCTGAACCTCAACTATAGAGGACGTGTTCGAAAATGATTTTTTATTATTCTTTTTATTCTTCTTAGAATCTCTTACCACACCCTTGGCTTCTTTGATATGCTTTGGCAATGTGATATTCTTTTTAGTTTTTTTACCGCTCGTCTTACGAACAACTACACGTTTGGATTTAGCGCCCACTCCCCTAGAAATACTTTTCTTTTTAGATACTTTATTTTTTAAAGTACCAATTTTAGCATTTTTAGATTGACCAATTCTCTTCGCCATCATGTTGTTAAAATTATAAAGATTGAATGTGTTGTAAAAGTAAATCAACTGTTTGGCCATCTCCTTTTTGTTCCGCATCTCGTATTAACCACTCTAATTCTTTGCGCTTATTTTTGGCCCATTCTTCTTGAATATTTTTGACTAATTTCCGAACCTCTTCACGTAATTCTTTTTGATCTAAATTAGCATAATCACGTTCACTTTGGAGAGATAAAATACCACTTAAATTCTCAAAATTCTGCTTAGGCAAGGCTTTAACCAAAGCATCAAAGTCTATTTTTCCATTATTATAATACGTTTGCCACAATCCGTAAAGTTCAGCAAAGGGGGTGTTTTGAAAATAATCAGTCTTTAGTACATTCCTACATTCTTCATAAAGTACTGGTAATTTATATAATAAAGCCCAAAATGCTTGTAATAATAGATGAAAACGATTAGATTCTTTGCCTGGAAGGGAGGTTTTTGGTAAAACCTGCAGAGTGGGCCCCGAGTCTGATAAAAAAGAGGGTGTTTTAATTTTTTTCATATCTTCACGTAAAATTATACGATCGATATGTAATGTGTCACTTAATTTTTTTAACCAATGATCTTTTTCTACCGCATAGGGTAAACGAGCAATCTGCTCTAAAAGTGTCATAGCAATCAGCTGACGATCTTTCGGTTCTGTTAGATTATATTTTTTAAAAATAATCTGAAAATACCATTCCATAACGTCAAGAGCTTCTTCAGTAACCTTTATCCATCCTGATGGATCTTTGCGAATACATTCATCAGCATCTTTACCCAAATGAGCGGGTATTTGAATGATTTTGACGTGTAGACCCCCAGCTAACGCTACTTCAATACCGCGTTTATCCGCTTGCTGTCCAGCACTATCTGCATCAAATGCAATAGCTAAATTAGTAGTATAGCGCTTAATAAGTTTAATTTGTTCTGGGGTTAAAGCAGTTCCTGAGGCGGCAACCACATGCTTCATGCCAAATTGGTGACAAGCAATTACATCCATTTGTCCTTCCACAATAATAGCTACATCTTTAGATTTTATGGCCGTTTTTGCCTTACTGAGCCCGTAAAGTATTCGTGATTTGTCATAGATAATTGTTTGGGGCGTATTAATATATTTCCCACCCGATTGTTCTGTTTCTACCAAAACTCTTCCAGTGAAACCCACTACATTGCCGTGGATATCGGTAATCGGAAACATAATTCTACCACGAAACCGGTCATAGCAGCCTCGACTAGTTTTACTATCTGCCCCCTCTCGCTTAATGGTTAACCCCGCGGCTACCAGATCATCTATATGATGACCTTTTTTTAAAAGATAACGCGTTAATAAATCCCATTGATTGGCTATATAGCCAATTTGCCAGTTGCTGATTGTCTCTTGCTGTAAACCACGCTTCTCTAAATAAGCACGCGCATCCTTACTACTAGGAATCTCTAATAAAAAATGATGAAAAAAATATGCTGCAGTTACATTAATCTCCAGCAAACGATTTCTTTGGCTTTGATTTATCTCTGAATGATACTCGGTAAGGGTGACTCCTGCTCGAGGGGCTAAAATCTTAAGCGCTTCTAAAAAACCTAAGCCCTCAATCTCTTCCACAAATGAAAAAGCATCCCCTCCTTTACCACAACCAAAGCAATGCCAAATTTGCTTTTCTGGATGCACCATAAAAGAAGGCGATTTCTCTTGATGAAAAGGGCAATTCGCTTTCCAATTAACCCCTGCTTTTTTAAGCGGTACATACTCCTGAATAAGTTGTACGATATCTAGTCGATCTTTAATCAATTGAACATCAGTCATATGAGTTTAACTTAACACCCTTGCTCGGATCTTTCAAGATACGGATACTACTTCCAACTTGTTTTCATGTTCTGGTGTTTTCATGTTTTAATGATTGGCTCTTTATACGCTCCACGCTTCGCGGCGCCGCATA
>CAYMDR010000167.1:0-2565 GCA_964389195.1 uncultured Candidatus Peribacteria bacterium
GGCATTGAAGCATCAATGAATAAATATAACGCCTAAACCTATTTATCATCTTTCAAATATGCCCAATCTCCTTTACTCACAAACGAGGTAAAACCTTTGCATTCGCTAGCATCCGTACTGTATTCATGAGGAATAGCCGGACAGGCGTAAGGAGCCTCACAGGCAAAAGTAAAAAACTGACCTTGCGTAGCTTCATGAGGTACAAAAATTTCATTATCCTCAGTAACTTCAGGGTTCCACGAATAATAAACTTCATCAGCTGTTGCAGGACGCACAGTACCAGGCATTGGCAAGGAACCTTTCCCTAGCGATACTATCGATCCATTTTCCAAAAAAGCCTCACAATCAATAGCAGGAATGAGCCATGTTACAAAACCAACAGCCGTATTATCCTCATATACGAGGATATCGCCCTGGCTAGTACTTAAATACTCATTACAATAAGCACCAGCAATTTCACCATCATCCTGCTCATCAACAATCAGATCACATACAGAGTTAAGCTGATCCCTAGAGGTTATTCCTCTCTCACGGTCAAATTTATAGACAAGCTTACTCAAAGGCCGCACAGCCTCCTCACCATCCTTTAGAGCAACATCATCCTTAGATAAAGCACATCTAGTTTGATCTTCAAAAGTACTCTGAAGCTCATAAACCGTGTTATCCGGACAATCATCGCAACCGGTCGCCATAAGAGGCGCAGAAGCTAAACCTAATCTAGCAGCCAACCCTAAAGACCTCATCGTTGAACGTAACCCCATGGTGATTTTTAAAAATATAGATCTGAATTTACAATAAAATACTATTTTAGTCAAGTATTATTAAACACAAACGACTTATCGCTTGATTTTTATCTTCATCACCAGTAATTTATATCAGCACAATTTTAATCAACCCCCTATGTTCGCAGTTGCAGAAATCAGCGGTAGACAATACCGAGTCACCCTCAATGAAAAAATCGAAGTGGATCTATTAGAAGCAGAACCTGGTCAAAAGATAGTTTTTGACAAAGTAGTTCTTTACGCAGAAGCAGACGACAAAGCCACCATTGGCAAACCTTATTTAGAGGGAGCCAGCGTTGAAGCCACCGTAGTAGAACATTTCAAAGGCGAGAAAATCCGTGTTTTCAAGTTCATTCCTAAAAAGCGTCACCAGAAAACACGTGGCCATCGCCAACACTACACTCGTTTAGAGATTACAGCGATTAAAGCTTAGGCTTTCATCCGGTCTAAAACACTTTGCAAATCTAAAGGAAGAGCGACGATAAACTCGCTCTTTTTTGTTGCTTTCGTGCTAACTTTTGAGCTCTTAACTAAAGGAGGCAAAACCAAAGCCATCTTCCCCGCGTGCAAAAAAATACGGGTTAAACCATACTCCTTCTCAAAATAAGCATTCACCTTTGGTTTGCCGTACAGCGGATCTCCCACCAAAGGAAAATCGATCGAAGCAAAGTGCACACGAATCTGATGGGTTCTACCGGTAATAAGAGTAATTTCCAAAAAGCTATAATCGCCAAGATAACGTAAAACCTTATATTTAGTAATCGCCATTCGACCTTCTTTTTCGCTAGCAATAGCCATGCGTTTACGATTGGAGTGATCTCGACCTATTGGTGCTTCAATCGTCCCTTGCATCGGTTCTAAATGGCCAACCACTAAAGCATAGTACGTTTTTTCAATGGTACGATTTTTAAACTGTTCTGTTAAAAATTGATGCGCCAGATCATTCTTGGCCACAATCAAAAGCCCGGATGTATCTTTATCCAAACGATGAACAATACCGGGACGTAAACTGCCACTTATACCGCTCAAATCACTTTTACAATGATATAAAACGGCATTCACCAAACTATCTTCCATGTGCGAATCGCCGGTTCCAGGATGCACCACCATACCGGGTGCCTTATTAATAATCAGCACATTTTTATCCTCATACACGATATCCAAAGGCAAGTCCCTACCTTGTATAGCAATCTCTTTTAGTGGTGGAAAAGCCACTGTAACCGTATCTCCAACTCGCAATAAAGTCGATGCCTTCGCCTTTTTATTTCTCACCACAACGCATCCTTCCGCAATAATCTTTTGCAAATAATGGCGCGTTCGATCTGGAAATTTCTGCACCAGTAACCTATCTAAACGTACTCCTACATCTGCCTCCTCAGCTTTAAAAGTAAAACGACCAAGCTCACTCATAGCAAAAATATATTAAAATCTACCCCCAAATATACCACAGAATATCAAATAAGGCCTATAAAATAGCGATGAATCCTATCTTCCCCGCGAAGTTCAGGGTGAAAAGTTGAAGCCAACATCTTTCCTTGCTGAACTAAAACCGGTTTTCCTTGGTAGCTAGCTAAAATTTGAACTTTTGAACCAACTTTTTGAATAATAGGTGCACGGATAAAAGCAGTTTTTAATTGTTTAATTTTTAAGATCGGCACGGGAATTTCCGCATAGAAACTATCAAGCTGGGAACCATAGGCATTTCGTTCTATCGTAATATCCATCAAACCCAAATGAGGGGGGATAATATGACTCTCAATCGTTTGAGCCAAAAGGATAGCTC
>CAYMDR010000168.1:0-2558 GCA_964389195.1 uncultured Candidatus Peribacteria bacterium
AAGTCCTTTCGGTTTGCACATTATTAAAACAGATAGCGTAACTGCAGCAAAAAGCGAGAAAAAAATGGAACCACAAATAAAATATATCGATGTCTACTATTCTGCTGCCCCTGATCAATGGCAAACAACAGCATTAAATGGCCAACACTTCACCCATGCCGACGTACAGTTTAGCCAAGCCTACCAACCATATGTTTCCATTCAATTCAACAGTGAAGGTGCTAAACTTTTTGAAGAGCTCACCGCTAAAAATATTAACAAGCCAATCGCCATTTTCGTAGGAGGTGAAATGATCTCTGCGCCAAATGTAAATGAAAAAATTTCAGGAGGACAGGCTCAGATTTCTGGACAGTTTACCTTACAAGAAGCAACTAATCTTGCCCGCGATTTGAACACAGGTGCTATTCCTGCTCCTATCGTACTCGCCGGCCAATACACCATTGGTGCAACTTTAGGCCAAGATGCCTTAACTAAGAGTGTAAATGCAGGTTTTATTGGGTTTTTATTAGTAGCGATCTTCATGATTCTTTACTATCGATTACCCGGTTTACTCGCCGTTTTTGCTTTAACAATATACTCAGCTATTCTTATCTTCCTTATTAAGGTTTCATTGCCAGTAGGCTGGTCATTAGCTATTGCTATTGGTGTTTTTATCTATCTCATTTATGAGATCCTAAAATCACGTGATTCAGGACTAGAAAAGGGTATCTCCCTAATACTTTCATGTTTTATCCTTTTCTTCTTAAGTTTTGTCCTTTCCACCTCTATTGTTTTAACCTTAGCTGGTATCGCTGGAGTTATCCTTTCTATCGGTATGGCTGTAGATGCCAATATTCTTATCTTTGAAAGAATTAAAGAAGAGTTGCGCGATGGGAGATCTTTAGGTGCAGCTATAGAAGTAGGGTTTGACCGAGCTTGGAATAGTATTCGTGATTCAAATTTCTCCTCCCTTATTACCTGCGGTATTCTTTTCTACTTTGGTAGTTCTATCATTAAAGGTTTTGCCTTTAATCTAGCTGCCGGTATTTTAGTTTCCATGTTTACCGCTATCACAGTAACAAAAACACTTATCAACGCTTTAGTGAATACGCGTTTGGCAGAAAAATTATGGCTATTCGGAACACCTAAAGAGAAAAATCATAAATTACTCCCCATCGTTCCAAACCGTAAAGTTATCTATTGGATATCAGGAATCCTCTTATTAGTTTCATTGCTTGGTATTCCTTTATTTGGAGTTAAACTTGGCTTGGATTTCACTGGAGGAACCTTAATGGAACTCAAATTCAATCCCCCTATTGAAATGGCAAAATTAAAAGAGGCATTAAACAAGAGCTCTACAGCGGTCAATGCCTCAATGGCATTAGCAACAAATACATCCGCTGCTACTGAACCCGTACTTACCGGCACAACAGAAAAATTAGATTTCTCTAAAGCCCACATCATCCCTGCCGATAACGGTTATATTATCAAAGCTCAACATATCGATACCAATACCCATGATAAGTTATTAGTAGAACTCACCAAGGAACTAGGAAAATTTGAAGAAACTCGCTTCACCACCGTAGGTCCAACCGTAGGAGCCAGCATGCAATATCGTGCTATCTTTGCTGTTATTATTGCCAGCATCATGATTATTGCTTATATCGCCTTAGCTTTCCGTAAAGTACCTCGTAGCGTTGGCAAATGGCGCTTTGGTGTGACAGCCATCTTGGCTCTGGTTCATGATCTAGGCATAATGCTTGGGGTCTATGTTTATTTTGGAGCCTTCCTAGGTGTAGAAGTTGACGCACTTTTCATAACCGCGCTCCTCACCATTTTAGGCTTTTCTGTACATGATACCATCGTTGTATTCGATCGTATTCGCGAAAAACTCAAATATCAAAGTAAAGACCAAACCTTTGAAGATGTAGCCAATGAGGCTGTTAATGAGACTATTTCCCGTTCTATCAACACCTCATTCTCTGTATTGCTCACGCTAGTAGCCATGGCTATCTTTGGCAGTGAAAACATTCGTTACTTTGTACTTTCACTCATCGTGGGTATCGTCTCTGGTACATATTCTTCTATCTTCGTAGCGACACCACTCTTGGTGGACTGGCAAAATTACGTTCACCGCAAGAAAAGTTAATTGAAATAAAAACCTATAAATGGTACAAAGGGCTGGTGAAACTTCGCCAGCCCTTTTATGAAGCAATGCAGCCGATGCAAAAAAGAAAAACCTCTGGAAGAGTTTAATTTTAAAAAAAAAGCTTTAAACAAAAGACAAAAATCTTGCAAAGCATGTACACGATCAGAAGTTCGCAATCATTATCTAAAAAATCGCCCCTACTATTTAGAAAAAGCCTACACTCGAAATAAAAAAAATAGAGCTGAGATACACAAGTATATTTGGGAATTCCTCTTAGCTCATCCATGCATAGATTGTGGCGAAAAAGACCCAATTGTACTGGACTTTGATCATCAAAAGGATAAAATCACCGATGTTTCTATTATCGTGAAAGGAAATTACCCTCTAGCAACAATAAAAAAAGAGATAGAAAAATGCTTAGTAAGATGTG
>CAYMDR010000169.1:0-609 GCA_964389195.1 uncultured Candidatus Peribacteria bacterium
CCTGGTTCAAAAAGTTATACCAATCGCGCCCTACTATTGGCAGCGCTTAGTAATGGAAAAACTACGCTTACCAACGTGTTAGAAAGTGACGATACCAAAGTAATGATTTCAGCCTTAAAAAAATTAGGCGTGAAAATAAAAAAATACTCTAACTACTATGAAATTACAGGAAAAGGGGGGAAATTTAAAGCTACCATGCAGCCCTTATATTTAGGAAATGCGGGGACAGCTGTTAGATTTTTAACCGCAGCATTAACACTTCTACCAACCCCTACACTCCTAACAGGTGATGAACGCATGAAGCAAAGACCAATTCAAGATTTAGTTATAGCGCTAAACAAGCTCGGTGCCAAAATTGTCATCAAAGGCAAGAAGGGATGTCCTCCCATACTCGTTAAAGGATGTCTTATGGGAGGCCTTACAAGCATAAAAAGCAATGATAGCAGTCAATATCTATCAGCCTTGTTAATGGTCGCCCCTTATGCCCATAAAAAGACAACACTACACATAGAAGGAACGTTAACTTCCCTCCCCTATGTAGAAATGACTTTAGATACCATGAGGAAATTCGGTGTAAAAATAAAATCAGGAAATTTCAAAAAATTCTCC
>CAYMDR010000169.1:619-2549 GCA_964389195.1 uncultured Candidatus Peribacteria bacterium
AACCTCAAAAATATAAAGCGACAAAATACAACATTGAACCGGATGCATCATCTGCAACTTACCCCTTAGCCATGGCAGCACTGCACCAAGGAGTGATGACCATAAAAAACATATCATTGCAGTCCAAACAGGCCGATATTGCTTTCTGTAGTGTACTAAAAAAAATGGGCTGCACCATTACCTCCACAACCAACAGCATAACGGTAAAAGGACCAAAAACCTTAAAGAGTCTAGGAACTATCAATCTAAACAAACTGCCTGATGCCGCCATGACCGTGGCTATACTAGCAGCTTGTGCTAAGGGAAGAACAACTTTAAAAGGTTTACAAAATTTACGTTTAAAAGAAACCGATCGCCTTGCTGCCCTCCACCATGAATTACAAAAAATCGGCGTAAAGGTTAAAGAACATAAGGATGGACTCACCATCTATGGTGGTTATGAAAATTTGCATGGCAGCATAATTGAAACCTATAATGACCATCGCATGGCCATGTGCTTTGCCATTTTAGGAACTAAAATTTCAGGCATAAAAATTATCAACCCTGAGTGTGTTACCAAAACTTATCCTAATTTCTGGAAAGATTTTAAGAAAATAGGCGCAACAATAAAAACCATAAAAGACAAACCCAATATTATCCTAGGAGGACTACGCGGAAGCGGCAAAAGCCATATCGGCAAAGCATTAGCCCATGAACTACATTATAAGTTTATAGATACGGATGAACTTATAGAAAAAATTGAAGGCTTACAAATTGCCCAAATAGTAAAAGCAAAAGGCTGGCCATATTTTAGAAAGCTAGAGAACGCCATTGCCAAGGAAATATCCAATTACACAAAAGTTGTTATCGCTACAGGAGGAGGTTTTCTCCTTAATCCTAAAAACACAACACAGCTAAAAAAGAAGGGATGGATAGTCATCCTTACCACGAGTTTTAATATTGCCGCTCAAAGAATTAAAGGCGACAAAAACCGCCCACGCTTAACCAACTCTAAAGATCTGATCTCGGAATTAAAACAGCTCTGGGAAGAACGCAAAAATATCTATAGAAAGGCTGGAGATCTTTTCTATGATACTTCAAAAATGAGCAAAAACAGCGATAATGATACACGCAAAAAAACACAAGATATTTTAAAAATGCTCACATGGAAACAGTAAAAAAATTTGATTTCATTATTATAGGATCAGGTATCGCCGGCTTAAATTGTGCCTTGCATGCAAGTAAAAAAGGCACCGTACTACTTATCACCAAAAAGCATTTAAGAGACTGTAATACGTACCTAGCTCAAGGCGGAGTAGCAACAGTCATGAGCAAAACTGATAATTTTAAAAAACATATAGAAGATACACTCAAAGCCGGGCACTACCATAATAATAAAAAGGCGGTTGAATTTATTATCAAAAACGGACCAGCATCTATAAAAAACCTGATAAAACTTGGCATGAATTTTTCAAAAAAAGCCAAAAAAATAGCCTTGAGTTTAGAAGGAGGTCATCAGGAAAAAAGAATTATTCACAGTGGTGACACCACAGGAAAAGCCATTGAAGAAACTCTGCTTAAAAATGTTAAAAGCAATAAAAATATTTTCGTGAAAGAAAACATTTTTGTTAAAGACTTATTGATTCATAACGGCACATGTTATGGCATACAGGGAATCGTTAACAATAAAGCGCAAAATATTTTTGCAAAAAAAACAGTATTAGCTACTGGCGGTTTAGGGCAAATCTATAGCCATACTACAAACCCATCTATTGCCACAGGCGATGGTATTGCCATGACCTATCGAGCCGGAGGAAAACTAAAAGATTTAGAGTTCATCCAGTTTCACCCCACAGCTTTAGATAAAAAAGCCAGTCCTCTCTTTCTTTTAACCGAAGCACTACGGGGAGAAGGAGCCTATCTCATCAACAGCAAAGGAGAAAGATTCATG
>CAYMDR010000170.1:0-2228 GCA_964389195.1 uncultured Candidatus Peribacteria bacterium
GGGAAAATTTTTATCAACCAATGGCTTAACTACCTGTTGGAAGAAGTTTCGATTTAAATCGCGCCCGGGAACAAAGTCTGGCATTTTGAATTCAGACATAGGGATAAATTAATTTTAATCAACTAACCTTAGTACACACTTATCTTGCTGGCAAGAATATTTGTGAACAAATTAAATTGACAGTTTTACAAGGCTGTTTTACGGTACAGCATTAAATAAACATCTTTTTTAAAATATGTTGAAAAAAGGATGCTTAGAGTTCTCAACTGGTTTTGAAAGTACTTGTTTCAAAATTGGTTTGGGAACCTCTATTAAATGCTCGGATTTAGATGAGGGATCATGTCAAATTTTGCCTCACACCTATAAAGATGTGCTGGGCACCACTCATCATTATCAATTTTTTAAAGAGGATTTAGCGATGGTTAAGCAGTTGGGTATGAAAATTATTCGCTACCCCATACCCTGGCATCTTATTGAATCAATAAAAGGAAGCTATGACTGGGCTTGGATGGACCAAGCTATGAAAGAGATTCAGAAGCTAGAACTAACCATTATTGCCGATCCACTTCATCACACTTCGTTTCCTGCCTGGATCTCTGGTTTTAGTGACTCAAATTTTGAAGTTAGTTATATTAAATTTATAAAATCTTTTGCGAAGCGCTATCCTTCTGTCCATTTTTATACACTATTTAACGAACCAACCCCCACCATACTTTTCTGTGCTCATGATAAAGTGTGGCACCCTTTTGGGGAAGGGCCCACCTCTTACGTACAGATGGTAAAAAACGTTGCCAGAACAATGTGCTTGGCTGCACAAACTCTAAAAGAGCTAAACTCCAATATTAAATTTGTTCATGTAGATACCTGCGAGCACCATCAGGCTTTAGATGAAGAATCAATTCCTTTTGTAAGATTTCTTAACGAGCGGCGTTTTCTTATTCTTGATCTTATTTTAGGCAAAGTATCCTCCAATCACTCGCTCTGGTGGTATCTTTTCCAACACGGCATAACTGTGGAGGATCTTGCTTGGTTTAAGCATCATGCGCTCACCATAGATTATTTAGGATTAGATTACTATGGCCACTCTGAACATCAATATCACCGTACTGGTAGTTACATTCCCAGCCTTTCTCCTCGTGGATTTGCTGAAGTGGCTAAAGATTATTGGAACCACTTTGGTGGAATTCCTCTGATGCTTACCGAAACAAATATTCGCGGTTACATAAGTGATCGTATATCTTGGCTCAAATTTATGTTGGAACAGACAGAACAATTACTTAAGGATGGTATAGATATACGATTATTTTGCTGGTTTCCCTTTCTAGATTCTACCGATTGGGATAGATGGGTTACTGTGCCCCAAGGAAATATTGATCCCGTTGGGTTATTATGGTTAGACAAACGACGGTTGATACGGCACACCTCAGAATTATCAGAGCTCTATGCTAAACTTATCAGAGAAAGAGTGGCCTCTGAGCATGTTCCTGCATATTTTTTTCAACCCCCACTTGATGAACAAATTAAAGGCTTTATAAAAAAATTTATGGGTACGTGGAATTGGAAACAACCACATCTGTAGTTTATCCTCAAACGCACCTAGCTTATAAGCCAGGTGCGTTTTTGTTTAAAACAGATTTTTTACTTTACTTATCTTCTTCTTCCTTTTTTTCTTTTTCCTTTGCTATATCTACCCCCTTCTTAAAGCCATCTATAAAATCATCTGCCAAACTTGGATCTTTTTTTTCGTCGTCATTATCATCGTAGGTCATATTTTTTAAATTAAAAAAATAAATAAATTTAAACTAAAAATTATTCCGTTTTTTGAAAGAGAGCAATTACTCAACCGCCCCCACCCTCCCAGCTAAAATCTGGCCGAAATTCATTTTTTGTGCCCTTGAAGGGAATCGAACCCCCATCTTGCCCTTAGGACGGGCTTGCTCTATCCATTGAGCTACAAGGGCAAAACCATTCGCATTGTATAGAAAATACGTTCTCCTGGCAAGAAGCTGTTCCCAAGGATTGACCTTTGCTCATAATTCTTGTTTTATATACTAAAGAATTAAAATTTTTATGAAACTTACTATTTTAGGATCTGGCACGTGTGTAAACCAACTCGAAGGCCTCCCCAGTCGTTTTCCACCCGCTTTTTTAGTAGAATGGAAAAACGAAAAAATACTCTTTGATTGTAGTGAGGGAATTCGTTTTCGATTGGAGAAAGCCGGGCATAA
>CAYMDR010000170.1:2238-2527 GCA_964389195.1 uncultured Candidatus Peribacteria bacterium
TTATGCTGCCATCAACCACATTGCTCTTTCGCACTCACACCCAGACCACAATGCACTTATTCAGTTTATTCAGGCAAAGTATATCCATAATTCCTGGAGCAATCTTCCGAATAAAGATTTATTTGTGTATTGCCCTAATTACATTGAAAACAATTTTAAAATATTGTGGTCTTTATATAATCCAGATATTGAAAACCTGTGGGAACCCATTAAACTTGTAGGAATGTCCGATCCCGAAAATGCACAAAAAATTGGAAACGGAATTTTAAGCGCCTTTAAAGCTTATCAC
>CAYMDR010000171.1:0-2485 GCA_964389195.1 uncultured Candidatus Peribacteria bacterium
TAAAACTACAAATTTACATATATACCGTCAGCCAACTCTTGATTTTGAAGCTGTGAAATTCCCACAATGTTGGCGTACTATTTTTGAACAATTATCTGTGGCTGTTGCAACGTTAGTAAGAGAACAAATTAGTTTATTATTTTTAGATTGTAATATTGCTCCTATTGAGGATTTATTTGGCGAAAAAATGCCCGCAGAAGTTAGAAAACATGTCATTGAAGTTTTACGTGCTCATCTTGATGGCGAGCTCGAAGCGACGAGCGATCAAGATTTGATTCATGAAATCACAAAGAGAATTTCTTTAATATCGAAGCCGGTTGTTATAGCGAACTATTTACGAATGGAGGCTCTGCGCAAGAAAGTGAAAGATGTTTTTATTGTTGGCGGATCACAGGTTGCAGATCCAAGTATCAGCAAATATCACGATGATTTTATGAGTATTGATCACTTGATCAAAATTCATACACTGGATCCGGAGCAAGTACGACATGCAAAGCTCGCTATGTATTTTGCCGAACAAAAAAATCAAAGAGAGAAAAATGTTACTCAATTATACGAAATTGTTAAAACGATGTTACCTTCCATTGAAGCAGCAGAAAAGCCAGCAATTTTGCTCTGTTCTACTTCACTCTGCCAAACTTATCACGATAACGGTAATGAAATTATTCCGGAAGAGGCCGTGGCAACTCTTGCAAAGACTTTAGGTGTTCCTATTGAACAAATTGAGAATGAAAGAGCAAGGATGAACAGTATAACCGTGATCAATACAACAGAAATATACGCACAAGCTGCCGCAATAGTACTTGCAAGTAATACCAATATCTATGGCTATCAATACGTTTAAAACCATTCAAAGTCACTCATAAACAGGCCACCTTAGGCAAAAGAGCACATCCCCCTTTCCACAGAGCCCATTTCATGTTATAATTAGGAGATTCATAAATAGCATACACTATGGAAATTTGGCAGATTATTGGCTTTTTGGCAGCCATAACAGGTACTCTTTCTTTCATACCGGAAATCATCAAGGCTCTCAAAAGCCACCACTTAAACGACATTGCGTGGGGCATGCTCTATTTTTACCTTTCCGCGTCATCACTCTGGGGCATTTATGGTCTTCTTTTAAACGATTTCCCTTTAGTTCTCTCAGCAACAGTAAGCGTGAGCATGGAGCTGATCTTAATCGGCCTTAAATATACCTATGAGAAAAAAGCTTCACCTATAGTAAAAGTACAACCTTTAAGACAAGCATCATCTATTAACTTAGAATCAGCCACTCTAAAACATTAAGTATGCTAGCATTCGTCGGATATTTAGCCGGATTATTTGGGGCAGTATCGTTACTCCCTGAAGTCAGCAAAGCTCTTAAAACTCACCATTTAAAAGATGTTGCCTGGGGCATGTTATTCCTAACAGCTTTCAGTTCCTTCCTATGGGTTGTTTACGGCTACCACCTGGAATCTTACCCCGTTATCCTAAGCGACGGGCTCCATTTTAGCATGGCCGCCCTACTCATAGCTTTAAAAATACGCTACCACAAAGGTGGCAGCCCCCTACTGCGCCAAACCGAAACTAAAGAAAGCGATAGCTAATTTACACGCATAACTAACGCCCGCCCCCCAGCTACCACACTACTCCGGCCGGAACGCCCGCAACATTTTAACCAAACGCTTTTAGCCGAACCTGTTGAAATTTCACGTCAATAGTGTGGGCGATAGCGTGGTGGTCTTTGCAGAGCGGCGCTAAGTAATGTGGATCGTGGACAAGGGTCGGCGCTTCCTGAAGCACAACTGCAAACCGTTGCGTATGATGTTTTTGAGTGGCAACTTTTTGGCAGGTGGAAATACTGCATTTAGTACCATGTTCTTTCTGAAGGATAGACTTCACTTTTTTGGGTATGTAGCGAGAAGGCTTTACCGGTACATCCATGTCGGCATGACTGGATTTTTCGCTCATCTCCTTAGCAATTTGTACTTTTTCTTCCACAATGTCTTGTTCACGCTTATCCAAAAATTCAAGCAAAAGTTCATTAACATTTATACCTTTTTGTTGAAGTTCCAAAAGTTTTAGTTTCACTTCGAGCGAGAGTTGTAGTCCCTGCCCGGGCAGACTTTTAGCTTCATTTTGCATCTCAAATAAGCCATCTTTATATTCGGCCAGCGGTTGATTGTCTGAATTTATGTTCACCTTTTTCTGGCAATATTTTTCATCACGCACAAAAGTTTCCAATGCGCTCTTGGATAATAATTTTACCTGGTTTGCCAGTAGTTCCTCATTTTCATTCGTCGCAATCGCAGCAACGCGCGCCAGTTTATTAATACTCACTTCACCGGTCACCAATAATTTTTTCAGGAGTGGTTTGCCTTCAAATTTCTTCTCCAGGTTCAATACCATACCAAGTTGATCCTTACTGATTCCCGCAAGTTTCGCGGCAAACTCAAAGATGGAAGAAAACCCTTTTTGCTCATACAATTTCCGGCGATTT
>CAYMDR010000172.1:0-1878 GCA_964389195.1 uncultured Candidatus Peribacteria bacterium
TACTTTTAATAACCCATAAATAGTCAAGAATGTGAGTGAATTAGAAAAAAAATATCTCGATAGATATTCGAGATGGCAGGACAAAACCAGAGAGCAATTATCGTTCTTCAATAACCTATTACTCACATTGTCTGTAGGTTTTATATTAAAGTACTTTCTATTTCTTTAGGCTTAAAGCTAAAGTTAGAAAAACTCCATTGCTGGAGAATCAGCGGTATTTTACTACAAAGTTATAGGATAATCAATACATATTTAAAAAACGTTTATCTAAAAAATTATTTCTTAAATTAAGTTCAAAATAAAAAAACTTTTTTATATTTTTTTTACACTATCGGATATATTTAAAACAGATTACAATAAAAATTTGGATAAGAAAAATAAGTTTATTTCATTTTTTCTAAAAGACCATTTTTCTTGAGTCCTTGATAGAGCCAGAGAGCGTCATGCATGTCGACACCATCTTCGTGAGTGGCAAAACTGTAGAAAGTTTTTTGATCGGGTAAAAGAATGACTCCCTGACCACCTTTGACGCTATCAACACGGTTACCAATACCTTTTTCGACATATTCCGAAAAACCGCCTGGAACAATAATGTCACGTTGACCAAAAGATCTTACCCAAGTACGCCAACCAACTACTTCCGTATGACCACCAACTGAGATGTCAGCATCGTTACCAAAAATTTCTTGAATTCTTTCGAGACCATGGAAAGGATTAATTAGTGAAGTAAAGTGTTGTAATTTGTCTCTCATAAGAATTTTGTATGGAGTTTTTCCAACCTTAAGTTCCATAAAAGTTTCTGGCAACATAAGAGGGATACCTTTTAAATCACTTTCATAATATAACCAATCACCTGGTAACAAAGCTGGTGCTGGATCTTCGTCTTTGATTTTTATTTCTCTACTCCAAATCTTTTTTTTCATCTCGTCGGTTAACATAATACCCATAAGAGATTTTTTACCAATAGACAATAAATCAACTAAATCTTCAAGCGTTTCTTGGCGAAAAGGACTGTTGGCAGTGTCTTGATTTAAGAGTCTTCTAGTAGCAAAAACATAAGACCAAGGATTAGCTTCGGCTTCGCGGAGAATTTGTTCAACTAAATTTCTTTCAAGACTGGCGGATCCAACCCGAAGACCACCAATAAATTGAAGTTTTATAGGAAGATCGGTATTGGTTATTTCATAAGCAAGTCTTTTGTATAAAGGAGCATCACCCTCGGATTTACAGGCTTTATCTTTAATCCTGACTTTTGATTTGGCTTCAATTAAAGTTTTTTCGGGTAAATGGTCTTTGCGACTATCTAAAATAGTTTCTTTGAGCTCCTTAAAAGTATGGCTTTTTTGAGCACGTTCCCAAACTGATTCGGCTTGAAAAAGTAATTCGGCTCGAGAATAACCAGCTACAGGATAAGGTTTAATCTTACCATCACGACCTTTGTCCCAAACAACAACTAAACCGGGGCCAACATCACCTGGTTGAAGTCTGGGTGGAACACCAATACCAGTCAAAAAAGTATCAGGGTTTTCTTTGGTACCTTTGGCAGCACCAACTTGACCAAGTGTGGTAACAAAATCTTTATCAGAAGATGGGTCGTGAGCTACATCTTGGGCAGCAACTAACTGATGCATGTGACCATCGATAATAACATTTGGCTTATCTGAATGACCAAAAGGTATCTCACGAGAACGTTCACGAACACTACCTTCGGGGCTTTGTTTAGTGCGACCTTTACCAGAATTATCATAAACCTCGATATTGCCAACAACTCGGCGACTTTGACGGAGTTTGATTTGACCACCATTATAAAGTAATGGAGTAGTTTCACCAACAATAGCTCTGGTGAATGACATTACACTCTACCAAGAGGTTTTCATA
>CAYMDR010000172.1:1888-2428 GCA_964389195.1 uncultured Candidatus Peribacteria bacterium
TTCGGCCCAACCTTCGTGACAAAAATTACCACCCATAGCAATAAGACGGTTTTCACCGGCAATGCCGGATAACATACCTCGAGCAACGGCTTCTTGTTCATCTAGATCAAAGGCAATGTGAGTAGTATTGTGACGAATAAATTTCCCGGAAACAGAATCGATAACGTTGCCATGTGTAACAAGGACACCTTTTTCGCCGGTTTCTTGAATAGCTTGACGGAGAGCCATCTTATCGGAATGATCATGACCTAAATGGGTATCACCAACATGAACAGTTTTGAATGGGAGATCGGTTTTAGAATTAATATCAATAAAAGTTTCTGGTTTGTAGGGGTTAAGAATAGCTTTGGCTCTTTCTCTTTGGGTTAAGTATTTATCGATAATGGGTAATGCTTTTTCAAAAGGAACGTTTGGTCTTTGTTCTACTCTCATTTTTTTATTTTTTTATTTTGATTATGCTAGGACAAGAATAGTTATCGAACGATTAATTGTCAATAAGTTAATTTATAGGAAAGTTAAAAATTTTAAAGAAAAAATTAT
>CAYMDR010000173.1:0-2411 GCA_964389195.1 uncultured Candidatus Peribacteria bacterium
GTTTTATAAAAGTTCAAGAAACCTAAGTAAGATAGTCCTAGTAAACCAATTACTAACAAACATATGCCCAGTACCTTTTTATTCTTAAAAAAAGACTTCTTCTGGACATTACCAAATATCACCTCAGACTTATTTGACGAAGAAGCCTTTAAATCGTCTGCGTCAATGTCATTTGATGGTAGGTTAACATCTTTCATATTCTGATACTCATTTTGCAATAATGATACACCATATACGCTTACGTTTAAAGATTGTTAATCAAAAACTCTTATTATATGATTACCTTATGCTTGAATCGGTTTTTTTAAGCTACGTAACAATACAATTTACTTTAATTGAAGAATATAATCGATGACTAAAAATAGAAAAGCCCATAATTTAAAAATACGTCAAAAATCTAAATATTTTTTTTCTAAGCTGGCCCTACTTTACCGGCAGAATAGATACATTAGATATTATTCATACATCGCAATGTTGCTGGCTTTCGCTTGTGTTCTTTTTATCTTAAATAACTTGGCTTTCAACCAAGTACACGGTAATCAAGTAGCTAGGGATGACCGTGGGATCTTTTCGGACGAAAAAATATTGAAAAAATACCTGAAAAAACACGGCGTAGACGAGACTATTGCAAGAATAAAGGCGTCCCCAGTTGACTGTCATCAATACGTCCATAAAGTAGGCCATCTCAACTATGAGTTAATAGGCGAAAAGGCATTTAGCGTAAACAACAGTGAATGTATGTCCGGCTATACCCATGGAGTAACAGAAGCCTTTTTTAAAGAGCATGGTGCAGAAAATCTATCCGAAAGCATTAACCTGATCTGTCAAAATCAGATTAATAATTTTTATGCACATCAGTGCTTTCATGGAATAGGCCACGGTTTAATGGCTTACAACGATTACGACCTCCCCGAAGCATTAAAAGGATGTGACGGCTTGCCGAAAATGTTTGACAGTAAGGAATCCTGCTATTCAGGCGTCTTTATGGAAAACGTAGTTGGAGCTCTATCGGTTAATGACGCAAAAAAACATAAAGAAGACAGCCATTACCATAGTAGTGAATGGCTGAGCAATGACCCTTTGTTCCCGTGTAATTCTTCAAAAATCAACGAAAGATATAAATTTGCTTGCTATAACTATCAAACATCGAGAATGATAGCAATATTTGGAACTAAATATAACAAAGTAGCGAACGCATGCACTGAGATTGAAAATAAATACCAGACAACTTGTTTCTTAAGTATGGGAAGAGATGTCGGCACAACCTTCTCTAGTGACTCAGAAAAGGTTGAGAAAAACTGTAGTTATGCGAGGTTAAATGAATTGGCACTAGCTTGTATAGAAGGTGCGTCACAAAATTCATTTTGGCATGAGAGCACACAAGAAACCGCCCTAGACCTATGTAATAATCTAATATCGACGGCTTACAAAAAAAGGTGTTACGCCACAATCTCGGACCGAGCTGAAGATATAATCGAGAGTGACGATAAACTCAGTCAGTTTTGTGATAAATTCGAGCCAAAATATAAATCTTATTGTACGGCAATCTAATGAAGAAAAAACATCTATTAATCGCACTATTCTTCTTTGCGTTAATTTTCTTATTCATTGTCGGGTACTCTCAGCTTAGTCGTAAAAATAACGAGCAGACTCAGACTCAAGAGCCTGCCCCAACTAACGGAAAAGTTGTCGCAACAATAGTAATGAATGATGATGGGTATAGCCCGAACGAAGTAACCCTAAAAACTGGTGAAGCTATAACGTTCGTCAATAAAAGTGGAAGCAATCGCTGGCCAGCATCCAATATCCATCCAACTCATGATTTGTACCCAGAATTTGATCCAAAAAGAGAGCTAAAGCCAGGTGAAAGTTGGACATTCACCTTCAAGAATAAGGGCAAGTGGAGAATGCACGATCATCTAGCCCCCTATATTAAAGGTACTATATCTGTAGAATAATAAGCTTAGGATAATTGCCTTACCTCTGTTAGAATATGACCTATGTCTTTATCTATTGGAATAGTTGGGCTACCAAACGTTGGCAAGTCGACACTTTTTAACTGCTTAACGAACAACGACATACTAGCTGCAAACTATCCTTTCGCAACAATCGAGCCCAATACAGGCATAGTCGCTATCCCGGATCACCGACTTTCAGCCCTAGCAAAAATGTATAACAACGCACCTATCGTGCCGGCAACGGTGAATTTTATTGATATCGCAGGGTTAGTTTCTGGAGCATCTAAGGGTGAAGGTCTGGGGAACCAGTTTCTGGGCCATATCCGCTCCACCGATGCTTTATGTCATGTCGTCAGGGCCTTTGACGACTCTAACGTTGTGCACGTCGAGGAAAAAGTTAATCCTGAAAAAGACATAGAAGTAATCAATACGGAACTTATGCTGGCAGATCTA
>CAYMDR010000174.1:0-915 GCA_964389195.1 uncultured Candidatus Peribacteria bacterium
ATTCATGCCGGCTCCAAGTCCTCGAGTTAGATTTTTTCCAATATGAATTTTCTTTTTTGCCATCGAATGATGTAAATCTTGAGCATCAGTATTGATTGCAATAAAATCAATACCTTTTACTTTAGAATTCACCATGTGATTGATGGCATTCTTTCCAGAACCACCAACTCCTATGGCTTTGATTCGTGCAAATGTTTCAACTTCTGTTTTTACCTGAGGCATATATTTTGGATTAATCTTGAATTACTAGATAACTTGATCAAAGACCTCATCGTATAGACGATGGGTGAGCGCAGGGCTTGGTCTTAGATTACCTATACAGTATATCATTTTTTACATCTATATATAGTCAAAATACCATTGACTTTAAATAGTAGAGGTGTTCTATTTTCATTTATACTTCAATATATGGCTCCAATAAAGGATTTTATTAAGGTAAGAATTTTTTGATCCAAGCCCAGATATTTTTGCCAGTTTTTTCAAAAATCCGCTTAACTCCCAATAGTTCAAGATCAACTGTAGAGTTATCATCATTACCAAGTCCAAGTATCGCCAATCCATAAGCTGTAGACCACTCGTTTTCATGAGCGATGCCTTTGATATTGCCCTGCATATTGCAAACTGCTTGCTTGGCAGGTAAGTGTAAAGCAATTTTTGCCAATTCATCGATATTTTGCAATCCAGCCCCACCGCCGGTCATGACTATACCTGCTGGCAGTAAACCACTACGATCGATACGTTTGAGGTGATCGTCTATTAAATCAAAAATATCGGAGAGACGAGCGATGACTATTTCATCAAGCTTCTTTTTAGAATAAATTAATCCTTTATCATTACCACGTTTTATTTCATCGGCATCTTCTAGGCTAACTTTCAAACCAAGAGCAATGTCATTGGTGACATCGTTTGAACCAA
>CAYMDR010000174.1:925-2376 GCA_964389195.1 uncultured Candidatus Peribacteria bacterium
TGATTGAGGTGGTCTCTGAGCCAATATTGGCAAATAGACAACCAGCGATTTTCTGGGTCTTTTGTAAAGTCACGGCACTTCCAGCCATAGGGGAGGCGATTACGTCCAAAGCCTCAATGTCTGCTTCTTCAAGAGCCAGTAAGATGTCACTCAGATGATGAGATAAGCAGGTAATATACAATACCCGAGCTTCAAGTTTCAAACCCTTTAAACCTTGAGGTTTACCCAGGACTCTTTTGCCATCAATCCGATACTCCAAGGGGATAGTGTGGATTATTTTTCTATTTTGAATATAAATATTTGGAAGCTCTTTTTCGCTTTCATCGATAGCTCGTTTTACATCTAGGTCTGTAATTTCTGAATCAGCTTTAGTAGTATTTACACTCCCAGAAGATATGATGGCACCCAAGCCGACTCCACCGATAGAGACAAAGGCACGTTTAACATTTATACCTGAACCTTTTTGGGCCTGATCCACGGCCAACCGAATGCTTTTAGCAACCTCAGGTACATTGGTGATATATCCATGACGTACACCTTTGGTTTCAGCCATGCCTGTACTAATCACTCTAGGTGAGTCAGGTCTAGATAATTTAGAATTATCCTTTGGATCTTGGTTTGGGTATTCAGCAATAAGGACTTTCACTTGAGAAGTCCCGATATCGATTCCGACTGAATATGAACGCCCTATTGCCATAGATATAGATTATGAATGTAGTTAATAAAGGGTGTGACTGAAAAAAAGAGCCTGAATACTGATTATTTTGAGTAAATTATACTACGTAAATCACTATAGCTCAATGTGGATAGTTTATAACTACAATAACTTAAATTTTTTTAACCATTTTTGCTCTTCTTTTTCCATTTTTTCGGCATCTTTAGCGGTTTCGTGGTCAAATCCTTTGAGGTGAAGCATGCCATGGATTAAAAGGAAATGAAGGTATTCTTCATACGTTTTATTAAAAATCTTCGCTTTTGACTTAGCCTTGTTTGGATAGATATATATTTCACCGGTTTGAGTGTCGAGGTTGAAGCTTAAAATATCTGTCGCATATGTTTTTTTTCGATATTTTGTATTTAAATTGCACATCTTCTTTGTGCCAATATAAATTATGTTTAGATTATATTTTTCTCCCAATATAGCTTTTTTTATATGTTGAAAAAACACACCATCAGTTCGAGGTGTGTTTTTTCGCTGGAGACTAGAGATGACAGTAAAATTAGATGATTCGAAAAGGATATTCATCTTACTTTCTACCTTTTTTGTTGAGTACCAGTTTACCAAGCTTTGCTAGCTTTTCTCTTTCGCTTCGTCGGCGAAGGACTTCAAGAGCTGCTTTTTTCTGTTTGTAATGAGACAGGGTGCGAGTAGCTTCTTTTAAACCTCGGACTCGTCCAAGAAAACCAGCGTCCTGTACGCGCTTGGTGAATCTTCGTATTACGGAAGAGGT
>CAYMDR010000175.1:0-2346 GCA_964389195.1 uncultured Candidatus Peribacteria bacterium
GTAAGAAAAAGTCGTTCAAAATCTGTCCGAAAAAGTAAGGCGGTGGCTTTGACTCGTGGTTTCAACCATTTACTCAATCGACCGGTTTATTACAATGCTCCATTCAAAAGAGGTGTATGTACAAAAGTGACTACAAAGACTCCAAAAAAGCCTAACTCAGCGATTCGAAAAATCGCCAGAGTACGCCTTACAAACGGTCTTGAAGTTACTGCATATATCCCTGGTATGGGACACAATCTTCAGGAGCACTCAGTGGTTCTCTTAAGAGGTGGACGAGTTAAAGACGTCGGTATTCGTTATACAATAGTCAGAGGTAAACTCGACTGTGCGGGTGTTGAAAAACGTCGAAAACAGCGATCTGCCTATGGTGCCAAACGTCCTAAACCGGCAAAATAATCAATTTATTAAATTAAAGTAGAGTAAATATATAAAAAGCGTTATATATTGAAGGACTACACAAGATTAAAATCATGCGAAGAAAAATCAAGCGAAAAAATACATTAAAGCCAGACATTAAGTTTAACTCTTTAAATGTTGCTAAGTTTATAAATAGAATCATGTGGGATGGTAAGAAGGTTACAGCAATGAATGTTGTATATAAGACCCTCGATGCTATTGCCGAGGAACTAAAGACCGATAATCCTCTTGAAGTCTTTGAAACAGCCCTAAAAAACGCTGCGCCAGCAGTCGAGGTTAGGTCACGTCGAGTAGGAGGAGCCAACTACCAGGTACCTAGAGAAGTACGCCCAGAACGGAAGAGCTATCTCGCTATGCGCTGGATTATCGATGCGGCTCGAGCAAAAAAAGGTGCACCAATGCACCAAAAACTAGCAGCTGAATTGATCGCCGCCTCTAAAGATGAAGGAGAGGCAGTTAAAAAGAAAGAAAATACCCATAAAATGGCCGAAGCCAATAAAGCCTTTGCCCACTTTGCTTGGTAAGCATTTTGGTCAGATCGTAAAAACTTTAAAACCAAACACAAAACATCGCCCAGATTTTAGGGGCGGTGTTTTGTGTTTATGCTATACTTTATACAAAGTGCATTATCAATATTAGCATTTAAAGAAATGAAAAAAATTTTAGAGAGAGTTGGTTGGGTTATTGCGACATTAATTATTATTTTATGTCTATTTAATATCCATAGAGTAACAGCCGATAGTGCAAACGATTTGCGAATGACAAAAGTCGGCACTCAAGTGGACAATGAAAATCATACAATTTTAGTAAAGTATGAAATTCAAAATAATTCAGAAGATTTCATCAATGATCTAACTTTCAGTAGTAGCCTCTTTAAAGGCAATAAGATTAATACCAATGGTTCTGTACTTGATGGTGCTACTTTCACATTGTCGGCTTCACAAAAAGTCTCGGTTATTGAACCTAAATCTACAGTGAAGCAGACCTTGGTCATTCCAATTCCCACAAATATTGATAATGGAAATTATATTGTTTATAGCAATGTCCAAAATGAAGCTGGAAGTATCGGTTTGACTTGGGTATCAGAGGAAACTCTCTCCTTATCTGGTACGGGTGGTTTCATTTCTATCCCAACCCCTCGCGTAATCTATGAAGGCCAACAATACACTCTTCTCGAAGGTAAAGAGCAAAAACCTGGCACTAGCTTTGTCATCGATTTCAATCGTGGCGAAAGTATAGTATTTGACCGAGCAGTTGATGAAGGTCAAATATCTATTAAATATAATATTTCTCCTCTCCAGGCTAGTACGCTTGAAAATGAGGCCATGGCTTCAGGCACTGTAGCGATCAAAAAAATAAAAAGCGGTAATACCGATGTAAATAGAATAGTTATCAGTCCAGTTGCCAATATGCCAGCTGGTCCATATGACGTTAATCTCAATATCTACAATAAAGGAAATCAGATTAATATTGATCCAATAATTGCTAGGTGGTTAGTGGATGGGTTTGTGGTGCGTATTGGAGACATATTATCTGGTACAAATGTAGTTAAAAATGGACCAGTTGATCTTATCGTCGATATTCACGCTAAAAATGGAGCGAGCAAAAATGGAAAATTTATAGCTGAATTTATAGATGAGGAAGGTGTTACGGTAGCCTCTTTTTCACATGCTTTGGATTTTGGAGTCGCAGGGCTCGAGTCTACTAAAAATGCGCTGAAAGCTAATGGCATCCAATACTCAAGCAAACTTGGTAATGAAGTGGCTCAATTCGAAATTCGAGGTATTACCGTAGCTCTTATTTCATGTGATTTTTACTCAGGCCGCCGTAGCATTAGCACGCCTGAAGCAACCTATGCCGAAATTCGCAAACTTAAAAAACAATTTGATATTGTCATAGTCACTGCCCACGCTGGCGGCGAGGGTCGTG
>CAYMDR010000176.1:0-2343 GCA_964389195.1 uncultured Candidatus Peribacteria bacterium
ATCAGCCAGTTTTTTCTCTGCTAATATAAGCCAACCCTCCAAAACCATTAAATCTCTTTCGGCAGTGGCAAAAGCTATTGGGGTGGTAAGAGCTTCTGCGCGTTTTTTATAACCTCCAAGATCGTCTTCAGGCACTCCCATACCCCTTGCGGTATCCAACATACTCAAAAGATCCTGTAAAGGAAATCTACTGCGCTCAAAAGATCTTCCTTGCGCCAAAATATCCAAATATTTTCCAATATTCTCAAGAACAATTCTTTTTGCCTGAGCTTTATATCGTTCTCCCAAAAGCTGCTTATCATTCACAGTATCTGCGACTAAAGCGGCAATACTTTGCTGCAAAAGACCAGTAGTAACCATAGCAGGATCGATAAAAGCGGGATTAGCCTCAAGTGTAGCAAGTTCACCCTCAATCTGTTCCGGGGACAAAAGTGTTTGACGAGGCGTATCAGGCAACTGTGTCATTTTTAAGACAAAAAATATATCCACCCATTATACCATACCAATAGCCTTTTTAGTATTTTAAACATACTGAATTTTTGTTATTATCAAAGCGCATGAAAAAGCAACAAGCTCATCAGGGTAACAAATATGCTGACCTGGCCACACCGCAGAGACAACTTGATTTTCACCAATTTGGATCATTAACGCCCAACCAAATTTATCAAGAAATCGAACGTTTTTTAGACGATGCCTCAAAGGCAAAATTACAAAAAGTTCTTATTATCACCGGTAAAGGTCTCCATTCTAAAGATGGAAAAGCAGTCATCAAACCACTTATTCAAAATTATTTACGCAGTCACGATCAAGTAAAAAACTTCTCTTTTGCTCCCATCAACCAAGGCGGTGACGGCGCAATTATGGTCACACTTCATACTATTTCATAACTTATCAACATTATGAAAACGACAAAAGATCAATATATTTGGGGGCTTTTACGCATAGCTATGGGCTGTATTATGCTATGGGCATTTGTAGATAAAACATTTGGACTTGGCTTTGCTACACCAGCCGATAAAGCTTGGCTTATGGGCAACTCACCAACCCTAGGATTTTTAAAATCAGGAACAGGACCTTTTTCGGCATTTTACCAAAGTATTGCAGGAAACCCTTTAGTAGACCTACTATTTATGAAAGGATTGCTGTTAATTGGTATCTCTCTCTTACTGGGCATTGGAACAAAAATTGCCGGCTATAGCGGCGCATTATTAATGTTTTTAATGTGGACAGCATCTTTCCCCATTAAGCAAAATCCGCTCCTCGACGACCATATTATTTATTTATTGATATTCCTAGGATTCGCCTTCGTAAAATCCGGCCATTGGCTCGGTTTTGGCAAATGGTGGTCACAAACTTTGCTCGTCAAAAAATACCCATTTTTGGAGTAAAAATAATACTTGCGTTATTTTAATATAGTGTTAATGTAACATACATTAAAATACGCCGTTTATGCGAATAGGTGATATAAGTTTTAGCGCAAAGCAAGGAAGAGTAGAGATTTCAGATGATTCAACCCTCTATAAAGTTGGCTGTTTTCAGGAAGAACCTCCCGTATGTAACCAATCTGAAGATTATTTTTCGTTAGTAGAACCAGGTGGAGAGAGTTTAATCATTGAGCGACTAAACATAAGACATGAAGCTGTTAAAGTAAGAATGATTATAAACGCAGTTTCTATGCAAGCTACAAAAGTTATAGAATTTCCAGCAACTATTTTGCAAAAACAAAAAGGAAATCGTCAAAATGGAATTATAGTAGAACATCCATTATTAAACGGACTTATTTGTAGAGAGGCAGAAAGTAGAACTTGGCAGGTATATCGTCCTTTTCAGGAATATAACTGTGGACGTACAAAATTCAAGGATCAAGTAAACTCTAAAGCTTTTAGAAGTAAATATCTTGGAGTTTCATACGCTATCCCTAAAGTTGAGCTATGCAAAAAGGATTTCGATACAATTTTACAACAAAAAAAATGCTTTTTGGTTGCGGGGGGTGGAATCGAACCACCGACCTCCGGGTTATGAGCCCGACGAGCTACCGCTGCTCTACCCCGCGTCACTTAAAACACTATCATACCTCAAGACTTTAGGGCTTCTTGGGCTCCATGTCAAAGAAAAACTTCCACCACTTTTGAGGATTACTCAAGCCTTCATAGGCCACGACACTATCTAAAGTGTCCTCTGTACCACCAATAATTCCACTTGTATCAAAATCGGTATTTGGAATAATAATAACCTCCTCACCCGGATTAACTAAACCTAAATTCTGTTTGGCAATTTTTTCTAAATACGTATCAGTACTAAAGTAGTCTAACTCCTCACTTTTTTTAAGATTTTCCTCAGCAA
>CAYMDR010000177.1:0-612 GCA_964389195.1 uncultured Candidatus Peribacteria bacterium
GGCATATTTGAAAGATGATAAATAGGTTTAGGCGTTATATTTATTCATTGATGCCTCAATGCCCTTTTCTAATGCTACCATGCAGGCTTTTGTAGCGTTTTCTAGTATTTTTTTAAGGTGGGGAATTTCCTCTGATGAAAATTGACTCAGCACGAACGAGCTTGTTTCTTGATGTTCGGAAGAGGTTGCTCCCCTGCTTTCGATGCCGATGCGCAGCCTTGGAAAGTTTTCGCCGATCATGCCCACGTTAGATTTCATGCCGGTATGGGTTCCAGCTCCACCTTGTTTGCGGATTCGTAGGGTGCCAAGAGCCAAATCCAGATCGTCATAAACTATAAAGATGTCTTGGGGGTCTAATTTGTAAAATTGCATAAGTGGAAGCACCGCTTCGCCGGAAAGGTTCATGAAGGTGGTGGGTTTGGCGATGATGGTTTTTTCGCCATTGAATTCGCCTACGCTTAACTCGGCCTTAAACTTTTTTTCGGTATGGAAAGGTTCAAAATCTAGGTTTTTTTGTAGATAATCAACCACCATAAAGCCGATGTTGTGGCGAGATTTTTCGTACTCTTTGCCAGGATTTCCTAGTCCAACAATGAGTTTCATAATGACATT
>CAYMDR010000177.1:622-2329 GCA_964389195.1 uncultured Candidatus Peribacteria bacterium
GCGTTGAGGCCGGTTCTGCATGAAAAGAATTTACCCTGACTGCTGAGCAGGCAGCAGGTCTGCAAGTTGGTGGCACGTTAGCCATTGAAACTTTCCAAGCGGGTCAGCTGGTTGATGTGACTGGTACTTCGCATGGTAAAGGTTTTGCCGGCAATACGGATGCGGTCACCAGGTTGGGCTCCTAAATGGCGGAGTTCGCTACGGATGCCCATTTTACTCATGAAATGGTAGATGCGTTCGAGGCCTTCTTCGCTTTCTTCGGTGTCAGTCATTTTTACGACTTGTTCGATGCGATGACCTTTTACATCAAAAATTTTTCTTGTTTTTTTGGTTGCTGCTTCTAGCTTTTCTCGTACAAAGGTAACCTCGAATTTATTTTTTACCAAATGTGGGCGAAAAACCTTTTCTTTTTCGGTAATTTCTGGCTCTCGCATATTTTCTTCAGTTTTTTTCTTGCGCAGCTCTTGGACATGTTTATGGAGTTCGTAGACCAGCTCTTTAATGCCTGTACCTGTAACTGAGGAAAGAAGACGGATATTGCCTTTAAGTTCTGGATAGCGTTTTTCCAAACTTTTTTTGAATTTTTTAAGGTTGGTTTCATCCATAGCATCGATTTTACTGATAGCTACGATTTGTGATTTTAAGGAGAGGCGTTGGCTGTATTCGGCTAACTCTTTGTTGATAATGGCATAGTCTTCGATATCGTTACGGGTAGGGTCGATAAGATGGACTAAAATCTCGGTACGGCTTACGTGTCGTAGGAATTGATGACCTAAGCCTTTGCCTAAGTGTGCCCCTTCAATTAAACCTGGGATATCGGCAACTACAAAAGAGTCTTTGCTGTGGCGATCAAAGACACGCATATCTACCACGCCTAAATTAGGGATGAGGGTGGTGAAAGGGTAATCGGCAATTTTAGGGCGAGCATTGGAAATGCGCGAAATTAGGGTTGATTTTCCGGCGGAAGGAAAACCGATAATGCCAATGTCTGCTACTAGCTGGAGTTCCATGCGCACGGTTCGTTTTTCACCTTCTTCTCCCTGTTCGGCAAATTGGGGAGCCTGATGGATGCTGCTTTTAAAATGGTAGTTTCCCATGCCTCCTCTGCCCCCTTTTACGATGACGAATTGTTGATTGTGGTGTTTGAGATCCACGATAAGCTCTTGGGTTTTGTCGTCATATAGGATGGTTCCAGCGGGGACTTTCATAATAAGATCTTCACCGGATTTGCCGCTCATGTTTTTCTTGGCGCCGTTTTTGCCTTCGCCGGCGGTGAAATGTTTTTGAGCATTGAAGTCGCTCAAAGTATTAATATTTTCATCGGTTAGCAAAATGATACTTCCCCCTACGCCGCCATCGCCACCATCGGGGCCGCCACGGGAAATATATTTTTCTCTACGAAAATGGACGGAGCCGTCTCCCCCTTTACCGGCTTCGAACTCTACTACGGTTTGGTCGCAAAAATTACGCATGGGGGTATTATATAGGGTTATTTGCCAGGAAGAAAGGGGGAGGTATGTGTTCTTCACCCAGGAACGGGGTCCCTACCCCGACTGGGTTCAGCCCACATACCGCCCCCTTTCCTGGTAAATACCCTGAATAATACTGGGGATAAGAGGTACTCTTGACTATTTTGGGGGTTGTCCGTAGTATTTTTTGGTGTGTGGGCGAGTGGCGGAACTGGCAGACGCGTGCGACTCAAAATCG
>CAYMDR010000178.1:0-2324 GCA_964389195.1 uncultured Candidatus Peribacteria bacterium
ACACAAATCGCAGGCCCAGGCTTTATAAATTTTCATCTTTCCTCTAGCTATCGCCAAAAACAGTTAGAAAAAAGCTTGAGCTTACGAGAACATTTCGGCCGCCTAACCATAGGCAAAAACCAAAAAGTTATCATTGAATATTCACAGCCAAACATCGCAAAACCACTGGGCGTACACCATTTACTTTCAACCATTATCGGTCAAACCTTGGTAGATATGTACCGCTTTGGAGGGTTTAATGTCCATGCCATCAACTATCCGGGCGATTGGGGTACACAATTTGGTAAACTTATTTATGCCTACAGAACGTGGGGTAACGAAGAAACCGTGAAGAAAGATCCTTTAAATGAGCTCTTAAAACTCTATGTCCAATTCCATAAAGAGGCCGAACAAGACCCAACCTTAGACGATAAAGGTCGTGCCGAATTTAAAAAACTGGAAGAAGGGGATGAAGAAAATAGAAAACTTTGGCAGTGGATGAAAGATTTAAGTATTGAGGAAATTGAACGTCTTTATAAAAAACTAGGTGTGCATTTTGACGAATATTTGGGTGAACAAATGCATTTGGAAGAGGCTAAGAAACTTATCCAGGAAGGAAAAGAAAAAGGTATTTTTGTGGAAGGCGAAAGAGGCGCGTTAATTGTTCAATTTGAAAACGAAAAATATCCGCCCTACATGGTACAAAAAGCTGATGGTACGACCTTATATTCAAGTCGTGATATCGCCAGTATTAAATACCGCCTTGAGCATTTTAACCCTCAAAAAATTGTTTACGTAGTAGATGTAGCGCAATCTCTACATTTTAAACAGCTCTTCGAAACTGCCCAAAAATTTGGTTTTAATAGCGCAGAGCTTGTGCATGTTTCTTTTGGAAGGATGCAGTTCCCCGAAGGCGGAATGAGTACCCGCAAAGGTGAGATAATTCTCCTTGATGAGGTTATAAAAGAGGCAATAGTTCGCACCGAAAAAATTATTGCCGAAAAATCCCGTGAACTGTCTCCAGAAGAACAAAAAAGGGTGGCTGAAGCTATGGCCATAAGTGCGATTAAATACAATATACTCTCTCAAAACCGTGAGATTAATATGACCTTTGATTGGGATCGTATGCTCTCTTTAGATGGCAATAGTGGCCCTTATTTACAATATGCTTATGCACGGGCTAGAAGCATCTTACGCAAAGCTCAAGAGCAAAAAATACCAGCAACATCCCTAGAAATAGAGAATCAACAGATTTCCATTTTTAATTTAGAACAAGAAAAAAATGAAGAAACCACAAAAGTGATCAAGGAAAGCAAAGATCAGCCAATTTTTGGCTACCCAACCGAGCAAACTCTTTTACGCATGGTCGCGCTTTTTCCTGAACGTCTTGAACAAGCGATTATACATTATAAACCGCACATGATTAGTAATTATCTTTTTGAGCTAGCCCAGGCTTTTAGCCATTTCTATAATGAAGTATCCGTCTTAAACGCCGCAACCCCTCAATTAAAAGAGGCACGTCTTAAACTGGTAGAAAGTACCTCTATTGTTCTAAAAAACGGCCTAAAAATATTAGGATTAGCAGTTTTTGAAAAAATGTAATTGGAGGCGGCGATCGGATTCGAACCGATGCATAACGGTTTTGCAAACCGCTGTCTTAACCACTTGACTACGCCGCCACTTTTTTGCCAGCTTGCTTATTTCTTGAGCCTATAATACTGGCGGAGAGGGAGAGATTCGAACTCTCGCTAGGGCCGAAACCCTACTACAGGATTAGCAATCCCGCCCCTTCAGCCACTTGGGTACCTCTCCGTATTCATAAAGCTCCGGCAGAATGAGGTTTGGGACCCACGAGACCCAAACCTCATTCTGCCTACGCCTTCGCGCCGTGCGCTCAGGTTTGCTACATTTCATGCCAATGACAAAGAACAAAAAAGCCTTCAGATCATAATTGTTCTGCCGTCAAAAATCAATTGTGACTTTCAAAGTCTAAATATAAAGCCAAATCAGACAAATTGCCTTTCGTCAGCATTTTACAATAATGGTAAGCCTGTTTTTTGATCGATTTTTCTTTTCAGTATGCCCCTAAAGGTGGTTAACATTACCTCTGCCGTTATAGAAACAACCATCTTTTTAAGATGGCCAGCTTTTACTTGAAGATGGCGGTCAGAAAATGCTCCATGGGCGTGTACAATAAGCTGGTCATCCAATACAGAAATACTGCCATGTATGCTTATAATTTCCAAATCCTCTTTAAGGTGATGATCAAGATATTTTTTAGCCTCTACATCATAATAACAAAGTATAAGCTCATTTGTAGCACCAATAACAGTAAAAAAAGCTGC
>CAYMDR010000179.1:0-2307 GCA_964389195.1 uncultured Candidatus Peribacteria bacterium
ATAATAAGGGAATAACATCTTTCATTAAAATGGATTTAAATTAAAGATTTAACCCTGTTTTATTTTTACTTTGATAAAGTCTAATATATTTTAAAATTTTCTTGCAGATCGTTTCTGGAACTGCGGTAGTGGTAACAAATATAAAAGAACAGCAAAAAAAGTAATAGCAATAAAGCGTCAAATTTATACAGATAGATTTTTAGAGACTTTGTTCGATACTGCGAAGCAGTAATTTGTCACGAAGTGACTGCAGGTTGCTAGTGTACAGACCTTTAAATAATGACAAATAAAGTGACTCGAGTCTGCCTAAGATGTACTGCAAGCGGAGCTTTCTCCAATGGCGCAACAGGAGTTGCGCACTCCTAAGTAACTAAGCCAGATTTATATAGAAAACAGGGTGTTTTTTTGGGGAGGATCTTTCATATTATCTCAACAGTTTTTTCGGATTCAACAGGACTATAAAAAAGAGGTGAAGGAAAAGGCTCAAAGAATTTAATCTCCTAAACGGGATAGCTATGCTTCCCAGTGATATGATCAAGGCTTTTTCCGACCAAGCTCCAAAACGGGTATTTAACACCAGAGTGCATCCGGTCAATTTATTCCACCAAAAATTTATGTCTTCTGTTTTTCTCTCAGTTAATAAAAATAAAATTTGTTAGTAATTAGGGGTATTTAGTTGTTTATGTGTTTAAACGGCTACAAGTTTATAACCAAAATCTTTAGCTCTTTTTTGGAGATTTTTCAAACATCTTTCCGCATATGCTTTTTCGTAGTAGTCTTCCCCTTTTTCAAAATACACCCACCCATTTTTACACATGTAATAAAGCATATGAGACAGCTTATGTGCGCCTGCTTTAATTCCTTTAGGCTTATCCGTTCTTGCGCTGATACGCCTAATATGAGCACCTAAAGCAGTCTTTGATCTTTTGGCAGCTAGGGCCGCCATCCTTAATGCTTGATTGATATAATTAGCGCATGGCTGCTTTTTACTTCTTCGTCTCTTTCCACCGGAAATATTATTACCGGGGCAAAGTTTCAGCCACGACGCGAACTCTTTCTGACTTTTCCAGGCACTAACGTCTGCTCCTCCAAGCTCTGCAAATAAGAGTAAGGCTGTGTTTGCTTGTATCCCAGGAATCGCTGTAAGATCAATTCCTGTTTTTTTCCAAAGAACAGTTCTGACATCAAATGAAACATCATTTCTACTTGGCTTTCTCCAACCAGAAAAATTTTGACTGCTATTTTTATCTTTGTCTCGCTTTGGCGGTGGCGTATCTATCAATGTGGGGTAGGTATCTAATTCAGCTAGAATTTGATCATCACATTCTTTCATTTGTTTGTTTGCAAAATCAAACAGCTCTAAATTCTGCTTCATCTCAAATATATATTCTTTTTGAAAATTCCCAGTTAAAGCTTCTACAAATAATTCTTCAGGTCTAGTACACCTACTACTTCGTAATTCTGCTAACTTGACAGGGTCAGTTTCTCCAAAAACTATTGCCCGAATGATATTCATCCCGGAAACTCCCCCGATCTCACTAACGGCTGTGCTAAGCTTGACATTCATTAATTGTAAACTCTTTTCTATACGAGTCAGGGCGTATTGCTTAGTCTTTGCTATTTTCATGCGATGCCTCACATAAGCTCTCAATCTCAAACGATCGCGAGGAGGTCGAAAAGCAGCTCGTAAAAGACCGTTAGAATAAAGAGTTTGAATCCATTGACAGTCTTCAACATCCGATTTCCGACCAGGAACGTTTTTCACGCTTTTAGCGTCGACTAAGACTGCTTTTAAATGCATGAGCTCTAATAAGTCATAAAGAGGGACCCAATAAACACCCGTGGCTTCCATTACAGCTGTAGTAACCTTTGTTTTTTTAAGTTCTGCTATTATTTTGAACAGCTGTGGTGTAGTTGTTTGAAATTCCTTTACATAAGCGCCACCTTTACCATCGGGAAAGGCTACGTGAATAAGTTTGTCTCCGATATCTATACCGGCTACAGAGGGATCGATAAAGCCAAGTTTATTTTTGTGTTTTATGGATTTAGATATAGTGGTATTATTGCCCATGACGAATCTCCTTTTTTGGTTTTTGGACAAAACAATATTAAGGGATTCGTCTTTTTTTTATAACATTTCCTGAAGAGACTCACGTTACTTTTTGATATTAGAGGGCGGAGCTGTCTCGGGGGCTCCAAACGCTTCGCGAGACAAAGGTATTTCAACAGATAATGCTTTTTAACGGGAAGTCTCTTTCACTGTCGAAGAGACCTTAATTTCAGTGTATCATGTCCTAAAAAACTTCT
>CAYMDR010000180.1:0-1843 GCA_964389195.1 uncultured Candidatus Peribacteria bacterium
AGTCCGGTAATAACCGTAAGTTTATTACGGGGAATCTCAACATTAATATTTTTTAAGTTGTGAATTCTGGCTCCTTTTACAATGATTTTATCGTTGTTCACGCCCAAAAAAGTTATAAATTTAAGCTTTGACTATAGCCCATGAACGCTAGCATAGTCGTGCGGTTTTGGCAAGGGTCAGCATATAAATATTATTTCATCTGGCATGAACCGAATGCGACCACAATGGTCTCGGAATCACATCTAGCTATGTTTTCTATTTATTTTGTAATACTGGCTGTAATACTGACAACCTTTTCTTATTATATGAAATGTGTTATAATAGTAAGATTTAATTATATTCCTACAATGTTTGATGGTATGTCTGGCCGCGAAGATGATGAAACTACTACCTCCGGAGAGGCGGATCAAGATGTTGATACTACCGATGGGGAAGATGGTTTTATTGATAAGTGGCAGGAAACAGATGCACGCCTTAAGGCTGCGGGAGTTGAGGCTATAGATGTTGCTCATATAGAGAATGAGACGCGGACGCGAATTTTTGCTAATGACAGAATAAAGGATAAAATAAAAGCCGTTAGGAACTTAGAAAATGATCCTGCTCAAGAAGAAATACTCATTGCAGGGGCTAGAGCAAGGGCTGCTCAAATGGAAGCTGAACTTAGAAGTGAACATGACCCCTTAACAGGTTTATTGAATTTAAAAGGGTTGCGCTTGGCGCTTGAAGAGTTGGAGCAAAAAGCTAGAAAAAAACCACGTATAGATGCTCAAAAACGAAAAACTGATGCACCAAGAGCTCTAGTGGAAGTAGAAAGTCCCTTCCCTTTTTCGCTCATTTTTTTCGACTTAGATAAATTTAAAACCATAAATGATACCTATGGACATGAAGTAGCTGATAAACTTTTACTAGCTATTGTTAAACGTTTAAGTAAACGCTTAAGGTTAAATGATGGAGATAAATTTGCAAGAAGATCTGGAGATGAGTTTATGGTTGTAGTGCCAAATGCTAATGGTTTTGCGCCTAAAGTGGCAAACGATCTGCGTGCCCTTGTTGCTGACACACCTTTTGTGATTGAACATGAAGGAATGACGCATACTATTCGTACCACGATCAGTTTGGGTGTGTCAGCCTATCATAAAGAAACCGGCAATTTGGATAGTTTAATATCAAGGGCTGATTTAGCCGCTAATCAAACAAAAAGAGGTAATGTAGACCGAGGTATTGCAGGACGCAATCATGTCTGGGTGCATCGTGAAGGGGCTGATGGAAAAGATGAGTATTGGCCTTACCCTGAAGACAAAACTCCAGGGCACTAAAAAATTTACCTTTAATTTATGGAAAAAGTAATTTTTGTTCTATAAGTTCTTGCAGAGTCTCTTGCATTTTGACTACTCTTTGCTGGTTATCTTTTAGATGGATATAAAGCTCGGTACGGCGGCGGATAAAATCTTGAGGGGTGCGGATGAATTCGTGGTCGATGCCGTAATAAAGCTGAGCCCAGATGAAGGGGAGGTTGGGGACGATGCGGGTGGTTGGGTCGTGGGAGAAAGCGCTATTTATGTTATGCGAGGTCGTTTTGGCACTATGGGGAGCTGGCTTATTGAGGTAAGGTAAAAACCTGATTATTTCACTACCGTAGGTGTCGATCAAATTTTCGGCTATATCTTGAGGAAGTTTTTGAAATGGTGTTAAGTCTGCCCGGGCAGACGAGGTGTGTAGCAAGCTGTTTTTAAATTCCTCAAAGTTTTTCTGTGGAAATTCGCTTCCAGATAAAGGTTGAGTGGCTGTGCGGCAGCGCCGTGGGAGGGTGGTAGAGAGCCACTTTGAAGTTGGCCTCGGGTTA
>CAYMDR010000180.1:1853-2303 GCA_964389195.1 uncultured Candidatus Peribacteria bacterium
AGCTTCTCGAGCGCGTGTTCGGCAAGCTTGCGGTAGGTGGTGATTTTGCCGCCGATGACGCTTAAAATAGTGTTTGCTCCTCTCTTTTCTTCTTTGAGGGTGTATTCGCGAGTCACGGCTCCTGCTTTTACTCCTTGAGTGTTTAACAGTGGGCGGAGGCCGGCATATTCACCGGTAATATCGCTGTTTTTTATGTTGGCATCGGGAAAGACGCGCGCAAGTTCGGCCAACAAATAAGCGATGTCCTCTTTTTCTACTTTTACGTCGTCGGGATTTTGGGTGTAATCCGTATCGGTGGTTCCTACTAAGGAATATTCGCCCCAGGGGATGACAAAAAAGATGCGATTATCGCGCTGGGAGCCAATGAGAATGGCATACTCCTGTGCTAAACGAGGGATAAAAAAATGGATACCTTTAGTGAGGCGTAGTTGTTTTACTTCGGGTGATGAG
>CAYMDR010000181.1:0-2286 GCA_964389195.1 uncultured Candidatus Peribacteria bacterium
GGGACGATGTTGGAACGCTTCTTCAATCCTCACTATAAAAAAAGATGACGGTTTTACATTCTTTACATATATTTCCCTTTCTATCTCCTTTCCCAAATAATGGTGGCTTAATTACTTTCACGCTATCTTTTGGAGCTTTAAATCGGATATAACCTGGCTTTTCCTTTTGCCATAGAATTCGCGAGATTATCATAGGCTCATAGAAAGCAAGATATCCTTCTTCCATTTCACCATTGCATTTTGGACATTTCATATGGTGTAAGAACTCGTAACACTGCTAATTATACCAAGGCGGTGTCTGTTTGATATCCGAACGGAACTGGCTGGTCTCGGCGGGCGGCATTCCCCCCACACCCCTCTTCCGCCCGCCTTGCCTTGAACCAGAGCGGAAAAGACGATTTTCCGCCAGACCTGTCCGCCTATGGCGGAGGCGGATCTGCCTTTGGCATGACAAGTTTTTCTTTGGCGGCAAATTCTTTTTTTATCTTAGCCGTTTGCGGTTTTAACTGCAACTTTGTTTCTTACAATAAAAACCCAGACTGCAAATAGAAACAAAAATAATGCGGTTGTTAAATAAATCGCTTGTAGGTTCCAAAATATGCTAATCAAACCAAAAAACGGGGTCAATAAAACACCAAAAAAATTGATAAACAAAGTACTCACGGAAGTTACCGTTGCTCTGCCAACGCTTGAGATGCTATGCTGAATTTTACTTTCCATCAGAACTCTTAAAGGAGTAGTAATAAAATATGAAGCCAACAATAAACCTATCATGGGAATACTTGGATACTTTGCAACGAAGATGAGTAAAATACCACTGACAAAAGGAAGTAGATAATACATTGAAGAAACATTCTTAAACTTGTGGGCGTAATAAGCCCCGACCGCGTTAAATGATGACCATAAGAAACCAACAATTCCAAAAGCGTAGATTGGAAGTTTTGCAAGCTGGTAATAGAGTTGATCAAATTCTTCCAAATCGCCTAAGATGGAAATGGCAAGCAAATAAATGATAAGGTAAAGCAAAACACGGTTTGATTTTATTTCGCTAAAAGCAATCCTAAAATATTCCAAATAGTGTATCTCTCCGGTCGTTTCTACTTTCGGTACTTCCTTAATTAAAGACGCAAAAAAGGCAGAGAGAAGCAAGGGCACAACAGAAAAAATAATCGCCCAATCAAGATTATAGCTTGCTATAAACCCACCGCTAATAGTGGAAATTGCCAAGGCGATATTAAAATAAAATTTCTTTCTTCCTAATACTTTCTCATACTCATCTTTTTTCCCAGCATAGACGGAAGTATCATACAGAATTGCTTCTGTTGTGCCAGATACGAGCGAGCTTCCTAATGCCCAAAATACAAACCCTGAAGCATAAAGATAAAAATTACCGTTTGCAAAAAACCAAATTATAAAACAAGCAGATTTGACAATAGGGGCAATTGTCATCATTTTTTTGCGACTCCAATAATCAGCAAGAGCACCAGTTGGTATTTCAAAAAGCATAGCTACCAATGCCCACCACGATAAAAGTAGTGAGATTTGAAAAATAGTTAATCCTCGAATATTAAAAAGGACGTTATAGATGGCGTATGCAAAAATAAAGTCATAAAAGAAACTCGTTAAGTAATAGTTTCGTAGAAATGATTTATAGGAGAAGTTTTGCATATTGTATTTCATCAGCTCATCAAGAGTTACCCCTAAACCTTTAGCAATTCTTACCACAGTTTGAATAGAGGGTTTTGTAATGACATTTGTTTCAATTTTGGTAAGCGTCGTATAGGGAAGATCGGATTTTCTCGCCAATTCATCCTGCGTTAACAAGATGAATTACAAATGTTGCACTTTCAATACCCAAAAAAATAATTACGTATGAAATAACGAAGTTAGACCAAGAAAACTGAGCATATTCTTCCCATGAAGAAAGAATATTAAATCTCCTACTCTGTAAAACTTCGTCTGGAGCACCACCCATTGAAGTATAAGGCGACCCAAAATCAAGCGTATAAAAGTGAATTGGATAACCTAGACTGATTTTCCGTTCTGGGAATTCGACAGGTTGCGAGATAAGAAGCGTAGTCGATAGAAGAGTGAGAGACAATAACATTGTTGTCAAATGCTTAATTATTTGTTTTGCACTAGTCATACTTATTGGAAAATAAGTAGAAAATAATTTCGCAAAAAAGTTTACTGATAACTGACTTTTGCCAATCACTTTTTTATAGTTATGTCCAGTAACTGCTTGGGTTAAATCACTTCTGAATAAATCTTACTTACTGGCGGTGA
>CAYMDR010000182.1:0-2267 GCA_964389195.1 uncultured Candidatus Peribacteria bacterium
CCGGTCCTTGGAAAGGCATGCCGGAAATACAAAGCGCAGCGGATGCTGCAATAATAGCTGTGGTTCCTGGTTCTACTTCTAAGTCGGCGGAGAGTACACTACAGATAATCTGCACGTCGTTAATCATCCCTTTAGGAAAAAGTGGACGAATCGGACGGTCAATAAGACGAGAATTTAATACCGCTTTTTCAGAAGGACGACCTTCACGTTTAACAAAACGGCTCCCTTTAATCTTACCGGCCGCATAATACTTTTCTTCGTAATCCACCATCATGGGGAAGAAATCTGTACCTGGGCGCACATCACCCATCATGGCGCTAGCAAAAACCACGGTATCTCCTAGAGATATGGTAACGGCTCCATGCGCTTGATTTGCTAAAAAACCGGTTTCGATTTTGAGCTCGCGTCCGGCCAACATCATTGAAAATTGCTTTTTTTCCATATTTTGAGAGGTTATAGATTATTGAATATTTGCCTCTCAAAGCAAGAAACGGGTTCCAAGTAACAAGTTTGAAACAATAGCTGTAAGTATTAGCTCAAACCTGTGACTTGTATAACCTCTTTTCCTTACTACTGAGAAGTTTTATGGTATTGTTGCTCATACGCACTACGCTTTGCCCATAGAGCGAAAACATTCGTTTGCGTGGCGTCTTATTTACGAAGTTCAAGCTTTACCAAAATTTCTTCGTACGTCTCTTTTTCGTTTAATCTTAGATAATTCAAAAGTTTGCGACGTTTTCCTACCATCATTAAAAGACCTCGACGGGAGTGATTATCTTTTGCATGCTCTTCTAAGTGTTTGGAAAGAAGGTTGATACGCTCGGTGAGAATTGCGATTTGAACTTGAGGGGATCCGGTGTCCTTTGGATGAACGGCATAGGTTTGGATGATAGCCTTTTTCTGAGTACGCTGCATGAATATTTTGGAAATAAATTAAAAGTGTTCTAGGTTTATTACTTGCGCTTTTCGTCTTCGTCGCACGCGCTTTGTTACGTATGTGCGGGGATTAATTTATCAAACAAACTGTTTCTTGGCAAGCCGTTGTTTATCGGATATGATGCTTTAGCGTAGGCATGGAAACAAATCTTATGAATTATAGACATATTATTGGTGAGGCTTGGGAGTTTACCCAAAATAATAAGAAGATGATTATTTGGTATGCCTTTTTTCCTGCAGTCCTTACAACTTTAGCCGGCATTATCTATTTGGCATACCAATTTTATGCTTTTAAAAGTTCTGTCCTTTTTGAAAACTGGGATCATAGCTTTGGATATTTGGTGGTAACAACGGCTATTCCTGTACTTAGAGATAATTTTTCCAGCCTTATACCTTTTTTAATTTTGGGTCTCGTTATCCTTTTATTGTATTTTTTCATTCCAGCTCTGTGTGAAGGCGCTATTATTCAGTTGATTGCCAGAAAACGTAACGGACACCCCGTGCGTACAAGAGACGGTGTTAAATATGGTCTTTTGAATTTTCTACCTTTATTTGAATATTCTTGGCTTATTCGCAGTTTTAGTATTATTTCCTTGATGGGGGAAGCGGGATTTATACTTCGTAATTTGGGAGTGGGAATATTTGAAGTTCTTTTACCGGTTTTTATTATTTTAATGGTTATTGGTTTTCTTTTAACGATTCTTTTTACTTATGCCGAGTTTTTTATGGTGATTGATGGCTGCAAAGTTTTTGAATCTGTCGTAAAAAGCTGCCGCCTTGTTATAACACACCTAGAAGAGACTATTTTGCTTTCTATACTTATGCTTATTATAAGTATTCGTATTATTTTGCAAATTATCGTTGTGTTGCTTATACCGGCCATTATCCTTATTCCTGCATATTTTTTCGCCTCTTCTACTTTGCCAACGATAGGTTTTGCGATTGGAGGCATTTTGGGACTTGGGACTTTGTATGTAGCATCCTATCTTAATGGGACTATCCATGTATTTGCCGCCACAGTATGGACGTTTACTTTTTTGGAATTAACAAAACAGGAAGAGATCAGCGCTCGCGAGAAAATAAGTTCTTAGTTAGCCAGTTAGCTCAATTTTATTAGGGCATACGTGCCAGTTTATCGCCGAGAGGGTGATTGCTTTTTCCACCTTCCCCTTGTTTCTGTAACTCTGGGGTAATATCACGAGTGGTGATGATGATTTTAGTAATTTTACCATTTTCAAGAACCGGATACATGGAGCCAATATGGAATTGATAGTCCCCTTCAGCATTTTCTAAACGGTAAGGCCCCACCATTGGTAAAGATTTTTCAGTAT
>CAYMDR010000183.1:0-2265 GCA_964389195.1 uncultured Candidatus Peribacteria bacterium
GACTTTAACACCTTTTCCTCCCATAAGAACATCGGCCTTCACCACATAATTGCCACCAAGCTCTTTCATAAAATCCGCCAAGCCTTCTGCGGTAAAAAACACCTTAAAGAGGGGATTGCCCTTAATCTTATACTTCTCTAGTAAGTTACGCGTAAAAGCTTTTGAGGATTCAAGGCGAGCCACCGTTTTTAAAGGAGCCACCGACTGAATACCGCCTTCCAGTAAAAGATCGGCAACGCCATCGCCAATTGGATCATCCGGGCCAATAAAAGCAAAATCAGGCTTGATACGGTTGGCATAGGTGCGAATATGCTCAAAATCATTCAAAGCCCCAAGCTCATAATCTTCACTCAACTGCAAAAGCCCAGGATTTCGCGCTTTACCATAGGTAAAAAGCTGAGCACCCGCCAGCTTTAATGTTTCGCCAACCACATGCTCACGCGCCCCGCTGCCAATAAGTAAAATTTTAGTCATAGCAAAGCCTAAAAAACATGAATACTTTACAGCAAACTCAACTGATCCTCCTTGATTTCTGACTCCTCGATTTCTGTACCGGTAGCTTTATTTTTTTGCTCATCGGAACGGGTATAATCAGCTTTATTTAAAAGCTCCTCGGTAACTTCTGGCGTTGGATATTTGCCGCTCATGCAGGCATAGCAAAAGTCGGTAATTTCTGGATTACCCTCTTTGGCAGCATCCAAAAGATCATCCATATCTTGATAAAAAAGCATATCAGCACCAATAACTTTAGCAACCTCTTCTACGCTTAGCTCATGCGCCACAAACTCCTTTTTAGAGGGCATATCAACACCATAGACGCAGGGGCTGACAAGCGGTGGAGCACAGGACGCGAAGTACACTTTTTTAGCGCCGGCTTGCCGCACCATCTCAATAATTCTCCGCGAAGTATTACCTCGAACAATCGAGTCATCCACTAAAAGTACATTACGATTTTTCAATTCAAGCTTAATAGGGTTCAATTTATAATGAATAGATCTTTTACGCACGGCTTGGCCTGGCATAATAAAGGTTCTGCCAATATAGCGATTTTTTACTAAACCTTCACGATATTTCACGCCCAACTCCTGGGCTAACGGCAAAGCTGAACTGCGAGCCGAATCTGGAACCGGCACAACCACATCAATATCCAAGTTCGCGTCCTTAATCTTTTGAGCCAGTTTAATCCCCATGCGCAAACGGGCTTTATAAACACTCACATTATCTAAAATAGAGTCGGGGCGAGCTATATAAACATGTTCAAAAATACAAGGAGCCCAGTGTTTCTTAGTAATCTGTTTGCGATGAACATTGCGCTTCATATCAATATAGACAACTTCGCCCGGTTGAACATCACCAATAAACTCATAGCCAAGCGCGTCCACCGCCACACTTTCTGAAGCAAAAACATATTCCGGCATCATCTCATGGTTGCGTTTCCCCATACCTAAAGGCCTAATACCGTATGGATCACGGAAGGCCACAATGCCATAGTTAGCAATCATCGCGATAACCGAATAACTACCTTTTAAACGACGGAAAACATTTTCCATCGCTTTAAATAAAGCTTCCGGCGTAAATACTTTTCCCGACTGTTCACGTAAGGCATTGGCAAAAATATTCAACAAAAGCTCCGAGTCCGACTTTGTATTCAAATGTTGAAGGTCAATATGGGTAACCTCCTCTTTTAATTCAGCATAATTCGTCAAATTACCATTGTGAATAAGAGCAATGCCAAAAGGAGAGTTTACATAAAAAGGTTGGGCTTCAGCCGCATCACTACTTCCAGCCGTTGGATAGCGGACATGTCCAATACCCATATTCCCTCGTAAGCGGATCATGTTTTTAGTATGAAAAACATCGTGAGCTCCGGTTGGGTGAATTGTATGCTGAAGAACCTCTGCCTCCTGATTTTCTTAGTCGTCGGAGAAGCGCATGCGGACAACGCCCTCTTTGGAGGGTATCCGGAGCGATTCAAAGGCAAAGGGGATCGAATACCACCTGATTGCCAAGTGACCTTTCCGGCCGCCGCTTCAGGACCGTTCTTTATACTTTGGAACTGCGTCGATAATGCGGCTCCGCACGATGACCTCCGATCGGAGCTTTGGATTCGGCGGACAGGGGATTCTGCGTGGGAATTGATCAAGACATTTTCAGGTTTCCCAGCCTCGCTCCAGGTTACTCCGCAACTTTTCCGTGCTGAAACCGTGCCCGCGGGATTGCCCGCAGAGTTCCGACTTGTTGGCGTCGATAAGGCTGGAAATGTTT
>CAYMDR010000184.1:0-1359 GCA_964389195.1 uncultured Candidatus Peribacteria bacterium
TGAAATGGATACTACCATATACAAAGCCAAAGTTAAAAAACAGCCAGAGAAAGTCACCGAATTAATTCAAAATGCTATCAGTTCGTGTCCTGTTGGAGCTATCTCCACCCAAGAAGAGTAAAAAATTATTAATAATTAACCTTATGAAAAAGTCTAGCGCAAAACCAACCTCGGACGAGTCATCAGTACAGATACAGGAACTAACAGAGTCTCTAAAGCGTGAGCGCGCCGATGCGATCAACAGTCGCCGTAGGCATGAACATGAAATCGCTGAACTACGTAACCGCGTTAAAGCCAATGTCATAGCCGACTTACTGCCTGCACTGGACAACTTAGAACGCGCCTTAAAGCACGTGCCGACAGATCTTACTGATAACGACTACGTCAAAGGCGTCCAAAGTGTCGTCAAGCAATTCGAATCAACTCTAGCTGAAATGGGTATTCAGCGTATTAAAACTGTCGGCGAACAATTTGACCCGAACCTACACGAAGCCGTTAGCATGGAAGAAGGCGAAGGAAATAAAGAAATTATCAGCGAAGAACTTCAATCAGGCTACAAAATAGGCGACAATGTCATCCGGCACGCCATGGTCCGCGTCAAACAATCTTAGTGGGGGTGTTGATTCGCTGCACCGGGCTTATGACATCCCGTTTCTTTAATTAGGTGCCCGTTATTTGGCTGAATACTAGGATACATAATATTGTCTGGATTCCCTGAATGTCCATAAACATATCTTAAACGTCCGTTGGCCCGTTGCGTTGTCAAGTGATGACCAAGTAAGTGTCCATATTCATGAACGAAGGCTAGGCAAGCAGTCACATCGTCTCTCAAGGAATTATAGGTACTCGGATGCGTATTCCAATAAACTGCACACTCACGACGGGGTTTATCATCTCTTGCGCCACTTGGGAAGGCAGATGCTAAGTTGTCCGCCTCACCGAATTCGCGTGAAGTATCAAGCGTATACACGTATCGAACCTGGTTAGGTTTACAAAATGTTGTTTGGTCTATATCTATCACCCCTAAATTTCGCTCGGTTTTATTAAGTGTCTGATTATGCCAATATTTACTGGCCGCGGCGGCAAATGCAGTTCTTTGTGCTTGAGTAAAAGGAGCCAACCTATTCCTTTGTTGCAAAGTAATCGTTATCAGAACCCCGTCGAACCCGCTTTGTTTTATTCTTTCGAGTTGTATGTACCTGCCGTCATTCATGTTTAACTCCGATACCCTGTCGGTTTGACCTGGTAAGACATAGTCTGTAGGGATGTTACTAAGAGTTAAAGAAAAGTTATCATTTGTGCACCTCCAAAACCCTGCATCACCGTTTTTATTGGTTTTCTTTGTTAAATCTCTGTGTC
>CAYMDR010000184.1:1369-2233 GCA_964389195.1 uncultured Candidatus Peribacteria bacterium
TCCACAACCAGCCTTCTTCGATCGATTTTTTGAACTAAACTTAACTTTTACGCCTTTTATGGGGTTGTCTGTTACCTTAGAGTTAAATACTCTTGGCTTACGGTTTATAATATTGCCAGGACCTTGTACGGAGATTATATAAGTTCGGTCTTCACTAGTGCCAATACCCAATTTATTGCTTAATTCTTTGCCAGCAATGTGCCTGACAAGAAAAATTACAGTTCGATCTGGTCTAGTTGCTCCGCTTGAAGTGGCAGTTGGACCATCATCTTCGTCACTTCCATCACTGTTATCTGAATCTTGCTCCTTATCTTTATTCCCTGATTTTGCGCTATCTGTGTTGCAGCTGCCGTTTTCGCGCTCGGCTGTGCGGCTAATGCCAGTATCGTGAACGTAGATGCATTTGCTTTCTAAACCATCGCCTGCGTTTGTAACATCTGCGGATCCAGTTTCTTCTGGAGTTGTTCTAAAGTCAAAAGAAAAACTATCATTGCTGCCTGCGGTACAGATAAGCTTTATGGGTTGGTACTTGCCGTCTGAGTCTTTTGGCGGCATCTTAAATACAAGCGCGTTACTTTTAGATCCAGTTGCATACAATACCGTTTTTGTACCGCATCTCCCCTGACCCCACACATATACATATTTATATTTACCGCCATCTGAGTACATGAAGTAGGTATTCGTTGATTCTTTCTTAGATGCCGCATTGGTGGCGACTACGTAGCCGGCACCTGCAATGGCAAAAATTACAAGAAAAAATAATAATCCAAAATGATGGAAAAACCCCTTGTGGTTTAGCTTTATGGATTTCATGTTTGTTTGGAAATTATTCATTTAACGTTTATCTGTCAAAAGTGTATCCAG
>CAYMDR010000185.1:0-525 GCA_964389195.1 uncultured Candidatus Peribacteria bacterium
CGTAATTGAAAATAAAGTTGAAGCCAAAAAAATTCAAAAGCTTGGGCTTCAAGACGTTTATATAACTCTTCTAATTTTGTGGAAATTTCTGAGTAGGCTTTATTGCGACTTTTTTGAAGCGTAACTAACCGCGGATTAAGTGTATCTATATAGGTAACAACGCCTTCGCAACGTAACTTCATTTTATCTTCTTGATCACGTCTAACTTCGTACTGCAGATTACGTTTGTAGTTAGTAATCCGTTGCTTTAGGGAATCATCCTGAGCCTGAGCATTTATCGAGCTACCATAATGGCTCTCTATTCCAAAAAAAGGGATAATGACACCCAGCGGCAAAAGTATCGATATCGCCAAGACTTTAACAAACTTGTTCACGCCTTTGTCATCCATATTTGTGTCTATCTATTGTACTTACCTTTAGTCTGTCAGCCAATAGCAATAAGCGTCTTCTGTGTAAAACTTATAAAAATCTCTAGTAAAAATACCAGTTCTCAACACCTGATGTCGCTGTTACATCAGTTATTTT
>CAYMDR010000185.1:535-2230 GCA_964389195.1 uncultured Candidatus Peribacteria bacterium
TCGCCACCGTTGACACTAATGGCATAATCTGCGGTCTCTTGTTCGGTCTGTACCCTAAATACCGCCGTCGTTGCATTCAGCCATCTGACTGGGTTTACTAGTCCACTCATCGACGACAGTGTTTTGTCGTCTTGCTTGCCAATACTATAAGCGAGGAGCACGCCTTTACCGTCGCGTTTGTCTACCCAAAGACTTTTTTTGTTATCAATGCTGTCCACATATATTCTCGTGCCTTGATCAGCTGGGGCTCCGCTTAACTTACTAACCTCATTATTGACCATACTAAACTCATACCAGTCCTTGCCCGAACCAACTACAATTGTCGTATAGTCTTTTCTAGAAATGCTCCATATTTCTTTGCTGATAATCGTTTTTTTATCGCCCCCAGTGCTATTTGTTGAGAATAATCCTAGAGAATCTTTATTAACTGTTTTAGTATCCCCACCGTCCTCTGGATATTCGTACTCTGCAGACGGAGCGTAATATATTCGATCCCCAGCAACCATCACATCATTAAAGAATAGATTGCCTGATACTTCAGTCTTTGCGTCATTTTTAGAGTCATAACTGATTAGTGAATGTGTGCTGACACCATTTTTCTTTTTTTCGTCATTAACTTTGACATAAATCAGCTGATCACCTATCCAACCAATTACCTGAATTCTTTCAGATGTATCAACGGGGTGTGTTTTATTGCTGTCGACTTCTATCATAGTAAGAGTACTAAGTAAGGTCTTGTCCGATCCTCGAATATTATCCCGAGTAGAGACCAGAGCCGCCAGATTATCTGTAGGATGAACAGCCAAAGTCATATCACTTCGTTCTGATCCTGTTCCTGACAATACTAATTCTTCGTTTTTGCCATCAGCATCAATTTTATAAACATCGTACTTACCTGATCTTTTAGTAATAAAAACCTGTTTTTGCGAAGCTACCAAAGCTACAGTTTTTGTTGACGGTTCGCTACTACCATCATCTTTTATCTTTTCCTCGCGATAGCCATCAGCCTTTATATTAATAACCACAGGCTGATCGCCATTAGTATCTAGTGTAAGCGTAACTTTACCGTTTTTATCAGAGAACGTACTGGCGTCACCGCTGTATGCCTCCGCCTTTATTATCGGCTTTTTGGAGAGGTAATCTTCTATCTTAAAACTATATTGAATCCCCGTCGGTGTAATTGATGAATCTCCGAGGGGATTACTGCCCCAGCCTATTGTTAGTTGTTTTTCAGTCTTTGCGTATGCCCGACGTTCAATTGTCAATGTCTGAGTACCTAATTTTACTCCAGCCAAACTGGCGATTCCTTGTTCGTTAGTCACCCCGCTAACTCCGCCAATCGATACGTTTACATTCTTGAGCGGTTGCTTGGTATTTTCGTCCAAGACTCTAATTGATGCGCCACTCCTAACTCCCGCAGTGTTTAGAATATAGTATCTACTTGTCGGTACAGCTCCGAGTGCTATTACACCGGCTAATAATAAGGCCAAGAAAGTCCTTCTAGCCACTTTATTGCCCCAAAAGCGCTTCAACCAATTCTGTTTTTTATCCGACTCACGGAAGGCTTTCTCAACAGCTTCATCCTCTGCGCTTAACACGTCATCCGCTTCTTTTTCGGCGATATCATCTACTGCTTTGTCTATTTCCGCCGATTGATCTTGGGCTGGCTCTGATTGCGCTGGTTTATCGGCTGGC
>CAYMDR010000186.1:0-2207 GCA_964389195.1 uncultured Candidatus Peribacteria bacterium
ACAAAAAGCACCTCTAACTTAAGGGGCAAGAGAAAAGAAAGACCCTGCCTCGGCAGGGTCTTTCTTTTCTCTTCAAGTAGATAACAATTCTTTAACCCTATTAATCAACAAAGGTTAAGGCTTTTCCTTTTTTGTCAGCACGTCCTGTTCGGCCAATACGATGAATATAATCTTCATAGGTTGCCGGAACATCAAAGTTAATAACGTGGCTTACATCAGCAATATCCAAGCCTCTAGCTGCAACATCGGTTGCTACAAGGATTTGGACATGGTTAGCCTTGAAAAGATTTAAAGCTTTTTGACGACGAGATTGTGTTTTATTTCCATGAATCGATTCCACCTTAAAACCTCTCTTTGCCAGTAAAAGAGTAAGTTTTTCTACGCCATGTTTTGTTTTTCCAAAAATCAAAACTTTACTAAATTCACTCTTAATCAGCAGATCATGTAACAGTTCCATCTTTTTACTTTTATCGGGAACACGGATAATATCTTGCTCAACATTGGCAGCCGTATCGCGTGATTTAACCGAAATAACAACAGGGTTATGTAAAAAGTCTTTAATCAAATTCTGCACCTCTGGAGAAATAGTTGCCGAGAAAAAGAGCGAATGACGTTTTTCTGGCATGAATCCCAATAAATATTTAATATCATGGATAAAGCCCATATCAAGCATACGGTCAGCCTCATCTAATACGATATTATGAAAATTACTAAGATCGATACACTTTCTCTGAATTAAATCTTTCAAACGACCCGGTGTTGCAATCACAAAATGAGGATGTCTTTTTAAGAAATGAATCTGAGGTCCGATACCTGCTCCCCCAATACAAAGAACCGACTGTAAGCCTAATGTTTTGGTAAAGGCGATAAACTCATCCTGAATTTGAAGTCCCAACTCGCGGGTAGGTACTAAAATAAGTACTCTTTCTTTACGGTCTAAAAGTACTTTATGAATAAAAGGGATCAAAAACGCTGCAGTTTTACCGGTACCAGTATTGGCAATGCCCACAACATCTTTTCCCTCAAGAATAACAGGGATAGTCTTATCTTGAATAGGAGTAGGATTAAGATACCCCTTTTTAACGATATTCGCTTTTAAGGCTGGAGTAATAGCAAAATCCTGAAATTTGTGCTGAGGTACAAACTCTTCAACGATCTCTGTTACGATAGTTTTATTGATAAAACGGGAAACATCCAGTTTTTTCTCTACACGACCGCGTCCGCGAAAACTTCTCCTTGAACCACCGCTTCTAAAACTATTAAAGCCTGAACCTGATTTTGTGCCATGTCCTTGAGAACTATGGCCACCTGAACTATATGGTTTTTTAAACATTACAATCATTATATAAATGAGCAAAGGCAAATGTATAATATTGACCTGGGTTTGTCAATACTAATCTCGATAGAGAGCAAATAGTGAGGTATTTTAAACCACCTCTTTCACTTCATCCTGGACAGAAGTCCTTTTAGCTTTTACTTTTCTGATGATAAAAAAGGCGTACAAGACAATTAAAAACGCCCAATTGGGAAAGAATATCCAAGGCGTTGCCCACGTAGTCCCATTAACATGCACTTCGGCAAGAGGCCATAGAAATGGTGTCGGGAAAAAAGCCAAAGAATGCGTTGGAATATCAAAAAGAATATGCAATCCCCATGCTCCCATTTCCATGAAAGGTTTTTTCCGAATCAGCCATACAATGCCAAAAACCACCAAAAATATCACAAAACTATGGGTAAAATCATAAAGTTGATACACATAACCCGGAATCGATGCAGCATCTGGAGGCCCCGACGACCAGTCAGGACGAGAACTAATACCCAAAACATTGCTGATCATAAATATCCCAAACGAGACTACATCTGGGGCAACCCCAAACAGAAAAGCCAGCAAAAAACTCTTTTTACTTTTCCGACCCACGGTAAGGCCACCCCAAAGCCCGTGTGAAATAACATCCATAGTTTTTTAAATAATGTTTAAAATCATAAAACCTACCATTCCATAAGGGATAGTAGGTTTTATTTTAGCAAAAGTAAAAATTACTTTATCATTTTTTCAAAGAAATCATCACTGGACTCTAATTCAATTCGTATAGTGCCTAAATCCTTAGAAGATTCAACTAGTGATTTTAGCATATCCACACGTGATTCAGTCACTTGGTTAGGATCGTTATTTTGGCCATCTATAAAGTTAAAATAAGAGGTAATTA
>CAYMDR010000187.1:0-702 GCA_964389195.1 uncultured Candidatus Peribacteria bacterium
TATTATTCCTTGCAGCTTAAAGTAATTACCAGCAATAGTACGGCTATTAAACTCTACGAATCTTTCGGTTTTATCCGCTGGGCTACCGAAGAAAATGCGCTTCATTATAACGGTAACTACTGGGGGCAATACCATTATATGCTTATTCTTAAGCCAAATACGGCCACTAGGCAACCCAAAGGGCTCCCAACCCATACCTCAACCTCTAAACAAATATTGACACCTGCGTAAAAATAGTTAATAAGAGCTATGGTAAAACTTTTTCTTCTCATAGCCAGAGAAAAGAGAGATAAAAAGCCTCCTCTTGCGAAAGAGGAGGCTTTTTGCTAAGCTTTAAATCCAAGTTTTAACCATAAATTTATGAACACAAGTTACGAACCACAAACGGTCAACTACTCCACTCAAGAGGCGTCATTTCTATCGCAGATTTTTGTATTTTTTGGCTTAGCAATACTAACATCAGCGGCTGGAACCTACGTTGGCTTTAATTTTTTAGCACCCTATTTTATTGCTATACCCAGTTTAGCCTTCATTATTTATGCTTTTGAGCTAGTATTGGTTTTTACCTCTCGCACCTGGAGTACGATCCGTCCTTTAAACTATCTCCTCTTCGTCCTCTTTGCTTTTATGACTGGACTCACCTTGGTACCGCTCTTGGCAAGCATTATTTATGAATTTGGTGGCCCCGACCTTATTATTAAG
>CAYMDR010000187.1:712-2206 GCA_964389195.1 uncultured Candidatus Peribacteria bacterium
TATTAAGGCTTTGGTAGCAACAACGCTCATGTTTAGCGGTACGGCCGTTTTTGGCTGGGTTACCAAGAAAGATTTAAGTGGCATGGGCGGATTTTTATGGACGAGCCTTATTGGTATGATTATTGTCTCAATTATTGGCATTTTCTGGAGATGGAGTAATACTTTTGAAATGATCTTTGCCGGTTTTGGTATCGTACTTTTTAGCGCCTATACCATGTACGATATTCAAAAATTAAAAACTTGGCCTCGGGATCGTGCTTTAGATGCAGCTCTTAATCTTTACCTAGATATTTTTAATTTATTTATTTTTATCTTGCGCTTAATAAGCGGAAGTTCTCGAGACTAAACCCCCTAAAACATCTTTAAGCTTCCGTCATGACGAAAAATCCTAAAAAAATAGCTCCCAATACCTTAACCTTTAAAATCGGCCATTTATGGGGAAGCCCTGAAGGTACTACCGAAAAAATAACACTGGATGCCGCTGTAAATTATGATCCTCAAGAGATTAATGCGGCATCACATCTTACCGGTAACCTCATGCTTATTAAACTTAAGGAAGAGTTGAGTGCTTTAGTCGATAATATTGCCTTAGATATTCATGTAAACTGTACCCGTTGTATAAAACCTTTTATCCATACCATTAAGATCGCTAAGGCTGAAAGGGAGTTTTTGGCTCATCCACCTGGAAAACTTGAAGATAGAGATGATATATTTTTGATAGATATGAAAGCCATGAGCATCGACCTCTCCGAAATGCTTCGTCAAGAAATTATCTTGCATTTTCCGCTCGTTCAAGTATGCTCTTTGCGCTGTAAGGGGTTATGTCAATATTGCGGTAAAGATCGCAATAAGAGCATTTGCCAATGTAAAGATCAAGATGCTACTATATACAAGCCCTTTAAAGACTTAAAAAAACTTTTATCCTAATATTATGGCTAAGCATCCCGTACCCAAGTATAAAACCCCCAAACGTAAAACCCGTCAGCGTCATAGCAAGTTCATGTATGGCGTAAGAGTAAAACTGGAGGGTATTGTGAACCTCGTTGAATGCCCTAGTTGTAAGCAAAAGATGATGAACCATCATGCTTGCGCAAATTGCGGAAAATATAGAGGTCGAAAAGTTATAGATATGGAGAAGCAAATTGAAAAAATCACAAAGGTTAAAGCGTAATATGGCTTCTTATCGTCACATAGCTCGAATTGTCGTCATGCAAACCATCTTTGCATACGAATTTCGCGAAAAAGTCGACCTCGATGCCACACTACAATACAGTTGTGGGGAATTTGCCGATAAATTAAAAGATTTAAAATTTGCTCAAGAGCTTTTAAAAGGAGTTATAGCAAAGCGTGAGGAGATCTTAAAAGTCCTCCAGGAAGAAGCTCCTGAATGGCCACTTGAGCGTATTGCTCCTATTGATCGCGCCATTTTACAAATAGGAATCTATGAGATATTATTTTCAGAAGAGGTTCCCCCTGTGGTGGCTATTAATGAAG
>CAYMDR010000188.1:0-1877 GCA_964389195.1 uncultured Candidatus Peribacteria bacterium
AATACAACTGCCAGATGCTATCATAGAAGCATTAATAGCCAACAACTATTATACAACCTTAGATTTACTAACTATCAAAAATCTTGAAAGCAAATATGCAATAATTTTTTATGAAATGGCAATATTGCTATGATGGACATAGAGTATCTAAAAACTGCTCTTGTGTTATTTGATCATGTATTTGAGTTTTGCCAATATCCTTTATTATAACAAAACGTATTTTACTTTTTTGCGCTTTTTTGTCATTTTGCATAAGTTTCCAAAGTTTTTGGTAGTCTCTTTTTTGACTATACAGTTTGTTCACATCTTCAGTTAGTCCATATAGGTTGAATAAATTATTTATTCTTATAACTGTTTTTTCCTTTAATATAGATTCTTTATAGCATATTTTATTTATAGCCCTCATGCCCATGGTAATGGCTCTTCCATGGCTTATCTTATAGGAAGAAAGCTTTTCTAATGCATGACCTAAGGTATGTCCATAGTTTAGAACCATTCTTAGGTTATTCTCATGTTCATCTTCTTGTATTACTGATGCCTTTATTTTGCAGCATTGAACAATAATAGTATTCAATATTGACAGATTTCTTTTTAGTACTAATTTATGCTTTTCTTCGAGGAGTCGAAATAGCTTTTTATCGATAATAATTCCATATTTTATTATTTCAGCATAACCGTTCCGCATTTCTGCTTGAGGTAGTTTATTCAATAAATTTGGATCTATGTAAATAGCTTGCGGCTGATAAAAAGTGCCTGCTAAATTTTTACCAGCAGGTAAATCTACTCCGGTTTTCCCTCCAATGCTTGAATCCACCATGGCCAAGAGTGTTGTTGGAATGTGGATAAGTTTTATTCCCCTCATGTAGATAGAGGCAATAAACCCGGCAAGGTCACCAGTAACACCTCCTCCTAGTGCTATTACGCAATCTGATCGTGTCACTTTAGCCTTTAGCATGTGGCTTACTATTTTTTCTACAGTATGGAGATTTTTAGATTTCTCTCCTGCTGAGAAGCTAACTAAAATGGCTTTAATTCCAACTCTTTTTAGGTTGTCTCGTAGTGTTCTTCCAAAAAGTTTTTCCGTGTTTTTATCTGCAATGATAATATATTTTTCACCGAAATTTTGCTGTTGTAGGATAGAGGGAATTTTCTGCCATAACCCTTTTTCAATAATGATTTTTACTTTGTCAGGTTTTTTTTCTAATTGTAAGGAAATGGTGGTCATATAAAATTTAGATGGATCTCCCTACGGCCTTAGCAATTAAGCTTAATTCTTGCATCAGTACTTTAAAAGCTTTCGGATGGATAGCTTGGTCACCATCACATAAAGCTTCCTCTGGGTTGGGGTGTACATCAACCAGGATACCGTCAGCACCTGCTGCTATAGCTGCTTTACTCATGGGATTTACTAGGCTTGGTTTCCCTGTAGAGTGGCTAGGATCAACAATGATTGGTAGATGACTTAATTCTTTAATAAGAGGTATGGTTGCTAAAGCAAGCGTGTTGCGAGTCTCAGTTTCAAAGGTGCGAATACCTCGTTCACAAAGGATGACTTGTGAATTGCCATTGATCATAATATGTTCAGCTGCCAATAAAAACTCTTTTACGGTTGCGGCCATTCCTCTTTTTAAGACTACCGGTTTTTTGGTTTTACCAATCTCTTTCAGTAAATTAAAGTTTTGCATGTTGCGAGTTCCTATCTGGAAAATATCTGTATGCTTGGCAATGATTTCAATATCGCGAATATCTAAAACCTCTGTGATGGTTTTAAGTCCATGTTTTGAAGCGATGCGTGACATCATCTCTAAGCCTTCAACACCAAGTCCTTCAAAAGAGTATGGACTGGTTCTTGGCTTGAAGGCACCGCCACGTAAAAT
>CAYMDR010000188.1:1887-2188 GCA_964389195.1 uncultured Candidatus Peribacteria bacterium
GGCGCAAGGGCCAGCCATCATAACAATTTTTTCTCCACCTATAGTCACACCATCGCCTAAATCAATAATGGTATTTTCATGTTTTGTTTCCCTGCTGGCTAATTTAAAAGGATCCAGTACACCCATAACTTTATCAACACCTGGCATGGAAGAGATGTGGTGTTGATCAATCGTTCGCTCGTCTCCAATAACAGCAATAACAGTTCTTTCGGTTCCAATTAAAGGGACAGGTTTTAAATTAAGTTGTTTGATGCTGTGAAGGACATGGTCAATTTGTCCTTTTTCTGCAGATTGTTTTATT
>CAYMDR010000189.1:0-2168 GCA_964389195.1 uncultured Candidatus Peribacteria bacterium
TAAGCACCAGTTTGCATGTGGGCACGCATATGGACGCGCCCAGTCATATGCTTATGGGTGGCAAGTTATTAAACGAATATCCGGTAGAAAAATTTTTTGGACGAGGGGTGGTTATAGACGCGCGGGGCAAAACATCGGTGGGGGCAGAATTATTATCCGGCATGGACATTAAGTCGGGAGATGTTGTACTAATTTGTTTTGGCTGGTCTGAGGTGTTTCATAACGATGAGTATTATTTAAATTATCCGGTAATCAGTGAAGGGTTTGCCAAAAAGTTAGTGGAATTGGGTGTTGCTATGGTGGGTATGGATACTCCCAGTCCGGACAAAGCACCTTATGGCGTGCATAAAATTTTATTGAAACAAGATATTTTAATTATTGAAAATTTAACCAATTTAGAAACACTATTCGCTTATCCAAATTGGGAAATTGTTGCCTTACCCGCTAAGCTGGAAGCAGAGGCCGGTCTGTGCCGAGTGGTGGCTAAAATTTTATGATATCTTTTATTATTTCGGCAAAAAATGAAGAGCGTTATATTGTAAAGTGTTTGGCCTCCGTGGCTTTACAGGTCACCAATGAGCCAATAGAAATTTTTGTGGTAGACAATCAGTCAACAGACCAAACTGTGCCTAAGGTCAAAAAGTATTATCCTCAAGTCAAAATAGTGAGCGAAACCCGACCCGGGGTGGTAAGCGCCAGACAAGCGGGATATGAGCATGCTCAGGGCGAGCTTCTAATATTTTTAGATGCAGATGTGCGATTGCCTAATAAATTTTGGTTAAGCGAGTTTTTAAGGATAATTCATCAGCCAGAAGTTGTAGCCGTTTCCACTCACTATAAATATTATGAAATTTCTCAAGTGTCAAAAATTTTACAGAAGTTAGGCACCTGGGTGTTGATTTATCCTTGGATATTTTTAGTTGATAAAGTTTTTAAAAAAACTTCACATATGGTGGGTGGTATGATGGGCATAAAAAGAAGTGCGTTGGTTTCGATTGGGGGTTTTGACGAGACCACTAAATTTTATGGTGATGAAATCAGTATTGTAAAAAAACTTTATCCCAAGGGAAAAATTATTGTTTCACCTAAGCTTTGGGTATATACCAGTGGAAGAAGGTATAGGAAATATGGTTTACTTAATACGGTGTTTAAGTATGTAGTTAACTATTTTAGTATGTTGTTTTGGGACAAACCTTATCACCATAACTAAGTGCTTCACGGAATTGACGAAGGGGAATTTATGCTTTATGATAAGTTTAGAGATAATTATGTGAGGGCAGAAATATAAAATTTATGGCTAAAAAAAGTTCATTTTTTGGAAAAATCATGGGGGGTAATGTTACAGAAGAGACGGTGAATCCTGCCTTAGTTTCACAACAGCCGGTGGCTGATCTGGAAGAGGTGGAAGAATTGATTGTGGAAGAAGTCGATGAAACCGAAGGGTTAGTTGAAGAACCGGAAGCCGAAGTTGTTACTGCCAGCACTAAAGTTTCTGCGCCCGCTAAAGCCAAAGAAGGCGAAGATTGGTTAAATGATTATGAAGGTCAATTAAATATTGACATGTTTCAGACCAAAGATAATGTAATTATTAAATCTACTATTGCTGGGGTTAGGCCGGAAGATATAGATATTACAGTGGCCAATGATATGTTAACCATCAAAGGAGCCAGGAAGAAAGAAGACAATATCGCCCAAGATGATTATTTTTATCAGGAATGCTATTGGGGAAATTTTTCCAGAAGCGTAATTATTCCGGTTGATATTGACAGTGAAGAAATTGAGGCTGATTTAAAAGATGGGATACTAACCGTGATTATTCCGAAAGCGGCAAAAGCCAAAACTAAAAAAGTATATTTCATTAAGGGCCATGGTGAAGGAGAAACGACCAACGAAGATGGTGAGGGCTTGAAAACAGTTGCGACTGAACTCACTGCCAATAAATTTCAAGTTTCCACACTGGCCCTACTCGAAAGCGGAAAAGTACCGGAAGATGCTGATCTCGTCGTGTTAGCAGGTCCAAAATATGATCTAAAAGATGAAGAAATTCAGCTTTTAGATGGCTATTTACTCAGTGGGCGGCCAATGCTTGCATTAGTTGACGCCATGACTCCTGTCCTTGGCATCAATAAATTACTGGAAAAATATGGTCTAAGTTTTGGGCATGATCT
>CAYMDR010000190.1:0-445 GCA_964389195.1 uncultured Candidatus Peribacteria bacterium
TCCTGGGCGGTTCCTCCCACAACATTATAAAAAGCGATGCCAAGCAGTACGAGTACAAAAAGGACATTTACTAAGTTACGCATGCTGACCCACATGGCTAACATAAGGCTTTCCATACCGGAATTAAATAAAATATCATTTTTCATAAGCCCGCCGATCATTAAAAGGATTGGCCATAAAATGCGCTGTAAAAACTCTGAAATGGCAATGAGCACATTGGCCATGGATTTATAGAATTTATCCAGATCGGCACTACTGGTGATGGGTGGATTTGCAGGCTTGGCAGGCGGTGGTGCTGCTGATGCCAAATAAGGCAAGAGCAAGGCTAGCGCCATGGCTAGAAGCGCTATGATGATGATTTTTTTGCCATGTTTTTTCCAGAAGGCGGCACATTGTAGGGTGAGATTTTTCATGATGTTTTTATTTTTAGAGGTATTTTAAGCAA
>CAYMDR010000190.1:455-1902 GCA_964389195.1 uncultured Candidatus Peribacteria bacterium
AGCAAGACAGTGGGCTATACATTTTACTATCTTGAGAGCTACATCAGCATCATCCGGTGTAAAGATGGCTCCTGTGATCATGGCACCAAAACCGGTGGCCACTGCACCGCCCGTAGCCGCGCCAATAATCCAGCCAGCCCTGCTTTTTTTGTTGGAGCCGCCGGTTGTTTTACGAGAACCCGGTTGGCTTTGAGGATTAGCTTGTGATCTTGGTGGTACGTTGGGTGTTTTAGGCTGGGGACTTTGGTCGCGCGCTGCTCTTGCCGCTTTTAGATGAGCTACCGGTGTTAAGTTTTGGCGACCTAAGGTTCGGCCTAAATCTACGGTTCGCTGCTGTTCCAAAGTTTGCTGTTGGCTTGTGGAAAGCCGTGACAAGCTTCGTCCAGAAAGTGATGAATGAAAAGGCTGACCTGCTATCTCTCCTTGGTTGAGTCCTTGGGTAAGATGTACCTCCGTTTCTACGGGAGGTATGTTCCCTAGGTTTGTCATAGAAAAAGCGGCTTGCTCATCTTGTTTTCCAGGCTGTTGTTCAGCTTGTTTTGCTGTAGTTGTTTTGGCTTCTGGCTGTTTTTTAGGTGTAGCGGGTGTGGATTCATCTGGTGAAGAAACACCTAAAGTTTGATCTTGCCTGTCCCTATGAAGCTGTTGCTGCAAAGCACTTTCCTGCTCTTCCGGTGGTTTTGTGGTATCAATATTTAACGCAAATATTTCTCCGCTATCATCCTGCACTTTGCCCTCAGCTATGCCTTTTTCATTCAGATGCAAAGGTTCTGCAATGGTAAACCCCTGCTTTTCTACTTTAAGTTCTAGCTCAAGCACTTTAGCCTGCTTACCATCCTCTACTACTTCTTGAAAAGCGGGATCTGTTGCTGCTTCCTCTTTGGCTTCATCGGTAGAGATATACATTTCTGTTCCGTCTATTTCTATTAAATGCAGTTCGTTACGCTGGCAAAGATTACTGTCATTTTTGGCTTTTTCTTCTGTTATTTCTCCATCTTTTTGTTTTTGCTGAATAAGATTTGCTATACGATCTTTCTCGAAATTGAGCGTTAGAGCGCCGCCTAATCTATAAATATTATTTTGTTTGATGGGACTAAATTTCCCGTCTTTGTCGGCGGCATAATATTTGGTTATCCCCTGCGGCCCTGAAAGATCGATTCTTTTTTTAAGTGAAGCGACGAATTGATCTAAAAATTTATTTTGAAAATCCTCATAAGACTTACTGTCTTTGAAAAACTTTTTATAGAGGTTATCTACTAAAAAGTAGTCGTGGATGAAATAGGCACGATCATTAGGATAAAACCCTGTACCTTGAGCTAATTTTGCAAGATAGGGCTTGGTGTTTTCTGCGCCCATGTCGGTAAAAATTTTACCAAGCAGTGGACGGATAACATTTTGCTGAAAATATTGATTACGGCTACGATGTGATCGGGATGGTGGCGCGCCC
>CAYMDR010000190.1:1939-2166 GCA_964389195.1 uncultured Candidatus Peribacteria bacterium
TGCTGAAAATACTGATTAAATTTTTGCATACGTTGTTATGATTTTTGGGGAGGTAGGGTACGGTGCGATGGGCTCAGTGCTGGTGATGAATCTTTTGATGGGATTTGGGCTTCGCGCGCTAGTTTAAGTTCGTTTTCAAAACCACTGATATAGTTCCCCGATTCGCCATAGGTGAGATCTAATTTGGTAGCGATTTCGGTAACGGCCAGAAAATCTCCCAAAATATC
>CAYMDR010000191.1:0-1856 GCA_964389195.1 uncultured Candidatus Peribacteria bacterium
CAATAGCGGCAATAGCGGCAATAGCGGCAATTCCAACAGCCCTCATTCGTACGGTTGTCATCCTCCCAGTTGGGATTCTCTGAGGCAAATTTTTCGCTCACCCCGTTTTCTTTTTCGTCTTCCCGGTTTAGGAAGTCATCATAGTCTTTAAAAATTCTTGTCTTCATGTTTATTTGTTTATGGTTAGTTAAATATATAGTTGCCATTAATCCTAAATAGGTTATTTAAAAAAGCAGTCGGTGGCCTTATCAAGGTTGTTAAGGCCTTCAACACAAATTGAATAGTAGATGTGCTTGCCGGTGCGGTGTGTGTTAACCAGGTTTGCCCTGCGGAGGATGGCTAAGTGTTGAGATGCCACGCTTTGCTCCAGCTTAAGCTTCTTGTAGATGGTTGTCACATCCAGTCTTTTGCTTGGGTTTAGCGTTTCAAGAATACGCTTTCTTAATGGATGGTCAAATGCCCTGATGGCCATTTTTGCGAAGTTCAATTTTTCAGAGTTGATTACAACGCGGCCGGTTTTCTTCTCGTCCTTTAGGTTGTTGGTGAAGGTGTAAAGCGTAGCCTTCGCGGATTTTTTCTTTTTGCTCATGACGTTTAATTTTATGCAAACATAAGTATTTTTTTTACATAAACAATATTTTTATCACAAAACAAATGCATAGGATTGTTTTATTTATCAAAATAAGTTTTTAGTATTGCACTCTTGTTATTATTAAGGCAATGATATATTTGGATGTACCAGAAATTTGTTTTATATTTGACTTGTAATCGGAAACGAATATGGAACAATTAACCAAACTCACCACCTTTAATTCATTCGCTAACATGTTAGAAGCGCTTCCTAACGATGAAGCATGTAGAAAATATTGAGAGCAGATACGTTGGAATGGCACACCTACCTGCGCCCATTGTGGAACAGTTGACAGTGAAGCTTATCGGTTAAAAACAAAAGGTATGTTTAAAGGAATGTATAAATGTAAAAGCTGCCAACAGCGTTTTACCGTTACTGTTAAAACCATGTTTGAAGGTTCACACTTACCATTACGCAAATGGTTTATTGCCATATACATATTTTCGTCTCACAAAAAGGGCATTTCCTCACACCAGTTAGCAAAGGATTTGGGAATAACGCAAAAAAGTGCTTGGTTTATGCTTGGCAGAATAAGAGAGGCTTTTAGAGTTGTTTACGTAAAATAATCAGAAATGAGAACAGTAGATTTATTTGCGGGTTGCGGTGGCCTTAGTTTAGGGCTACAAAAGGCGGGATTGAATATTGTAGCGGCGTATGAAAACTGGGAGCCAGCATTACAGGTATATAAACGCAATTTTCACCACGAAGCGCATCAATTCGATTTAAGCAATGAAACTGCCGCCATCCAGCATATATCGGCCCATTCCCCTGAGCTAATTGCAGGGGGGCCGCCTTGTCAAGATTTTTCAAGTGCAGGCCAAAGGAACGAAGATGGTGGAAGGGGAGAGCTAACTCTTTCTTTTGCCAGAATAGTTGTAGGCGTTAGCCCTACATGGTTCATTATGGAAAACGTTGACCGCATCCATAAGACTTTAATATTTAAAGAAGCTAAAAGGATATTTGAAGCCGCGGGTTACGGCCTAACTGAAATTATTTTAGATGCAAGCTATTGCGGTGTTCCGCAAAAAAGAAAGAGAATGTTCTTAATTGGAAGAAAGAACGTATCTGATAATTTCCTTAAAGAACAACTCCAAGCAAGGTTAAGCGATAAGCCATTAAGCGTAAAACAATATTTTGGAGATAAACTAAATACGGAATTCTATTATCGCCATGCCCGTAGTTATGCGCGTAGGGCAATATTCAGAATAGACGAACCAAGTCCAAC
>CAYMDR010000191.1:1866-2136 GCA_964389195.1 uncultured Candidatus Peribacteria bacterium
AGGTGTAAATAGGCCAATTCCCCCAGACTATAAGTTTCACCCTGCTGATGCAACCAGAAACCTAAAGCAGGTACGTCCCTTAACGTTTGCAGAAAGGGCATCAATTCAAACGTTCCCTAAATCATTTAAGTGGATGCCTTTTGGCAAATCCATTTTAGAACAAATTATAGGTAATGCGGTTCCTGTCAATCTCGCTAAATTCGTGGGGACGGAAATTGTCAAGTTTGAAAAATGGATGTCTTCGATAAAGCAAAACGCAGCCTAATAATG
>CAYMDR010000192.1:0-2119 GCA_964389195.1 uncultured Candidatus Peribacteria bacterium
AACATAACGCCAAAAGTAGTGGCAAATACCAAAGGAACCGCAAGGCCAGCAACAAAGGCCTCTTTTAGCCCAACAAATAAAAATAAAATAATCGTGACCAAGGCAATGGTAAGCAAACCATCATCCACCAACTGTTCAAAATCTTTACGAATAGTTTTTGATATATCTAAAGTTGTTTCAACCTTAATATTTTTAGGTAATTTTTCGGCTTTTAACTGTTCGATTTTCAATTTACCGTTATCAATAAGTTCAATAATAGAACTGCCCGTTTTTTTAGTGACATCCAAAGTAATAGCATTCTCAGGCAAATTTCCCTCTAGTGAAAAAGAGTTATAACTATTTCGTTCCTGTGCACGTTCTGCCACAAACGCTACATCTTGTAAGCGAATAACTTGATCATTTTGACTCCAAATAGGCAAATTACGCAGTTCGGACGCGCTAAGGAATTTACCTTCGGTTCGTAAGGTATATTCAAAATTAGAAATATTTAAAGTTCCTAAAGGTAAAGTAATATTATTGGCTCGAATCGCCGCATTGACTTGATCCATAGAAAGGCCATAAGCCTGAAGTTTTTTAGGATCATAAGTAACCCGAATTTCTGCCACATCCCCGCCGCTAATATGAACTTCATTAGCGCCTGGGAGTTTTTCTAACTCTTCTTGAACCATCTCTGCATATTTTCGTAAACTAAAGTTATCATAAGGGCCAGTTACCACGAGCGTCCATACAGGGCTATTACTAAAGGAAACCTCATTTACTACAGGATCGCCAGCATCTGCAGGTAGTTCACTTTTCGCTGTTTCAACAGTGTCGCGTAATCTACGAATGGCATCTTTAATATCCTCTTCTGCTCGGAACTCCACATTAATAATGGCAAAAGAGTTTAAAGCTACCGAAGATACTTCTTTGACACCACTTACATTGGCAATCCGCGACTCAATCTTTTTAATCACCAACTCCTCAACATCAGCCGGTGAAGCACCAGGTAAAGCCACCGTTACAATACCAAAAGGAATTTTTACCTCAGGGTTTGATTCAAGCGGCAACATACTAAAAGAGAAAGCTCCCCAAATAATAATCGCAATAACAATCAAAATAATGACCCGAAAATTTTGAATAAAAAAGTTAAGCCAAGTTCGCCCAACTTTAGGTGTATATTTAAGTTGTTGGAGATAAAGTGAATCTGAAGACTGTTTTTCTTCCTCTGACATAGGTAAAAATTAAAGATGTACCTCCTGCTCATTGATAATATTTTTTGCACCTTCAACAATAATTTGATCTTTTTCGCGAAGCCCTTTAGTAATTTGAACCTGGTCGCCATATACGGTTCCTAGCGTTACTGGAATTCGCTTTGCTTTACCATCTTCAATAATAAAAACATACTGTTCCTCTGTTCCAATAATAACTGCGTCCAGCGGAACAAAAAATGATTGTGCTGTAGTAGTATTTACCTTAAGTGGTAATTTTACTTTACGTGTTTGATCTGCTCTGAAAAGTACTTTTGGTAAGCCAACGGTAACATTTACTAAATGAGAAGATGGGTCAGTTACCGGTGAAATACCTTTAATAGGGACTTGCATATAAGCATTACCCATAGCCACTTGAGCCATACCATCAGTTTTTATTCTTGTCGCACTTTCAGGACTAACTGCTACTTTCAATTCAAAATTTTGCGTTCCGGTAACTTGAACTAAGGGAACCTGTGGAGAGATTTGATCACCAGATCTCACATAGACTGCGCCCACAATGCCATCAAATGGCGCTTTCACCGTTAATCCATCGGCCTGGATATGGGCAAGATCAAGACTGAACTTTGCCATATCGGCTTGCAACCGTGCCCCAATAAGTGCAGCATTATTTCTTATAGCCGTGGCATTAAATGCTTCTTCGGCTAAACGTAAAGGGTCAGAAGAGTCGCCATCAAGTCCCAATTTTGTTTCGAGCCCCACTTGATTTAAAGCTAAAACATTAGTTTGGGTGTCACTTTGCAATAGCTGACCCAAAATTTGATTTTCACCCAGAGTAAGGGCATCTTGCAAAGTTTTATAACCAGTTTTTGCACTTGCTAGTTGATCCTTTAATGCCTCAATACTTTTATCAAAATCCTCTTCCGCCTGCG
>CAYMDR010000193.1:0-2108 GCA_964389195.1 uncultured Candidatus Peribacteria bacterium
ATTCCTTTGCGCGCGGGTAGTGAAGCGGATGGTGGGGTGGCCGGCGGAACGTTAGATTTGCAAAATCTGGAAAAAATTATTGATGAAAAAGTAAAAATTGTGGCGGTGACGCAGATGTCGAATGTGCTAGGGACGATTGTGCCGTTAGAGCCAATTATTAAAGCAGCTCATGCCGTTGGTGCTGTGGTGATGGTGGATGGAGCGCAAGGTGCAGGGCATTTAGGAGTAGACGTGCAAGCGTTGGACTGTGACTTTTATGCTTTTTCCGCACACAAAATGTTGGGTCCAACCGGGGTTGGTTTTTTGTATGGCAAACGTACGTTATTAGAAGCGATGCCACCTTTTTTGTTTGGAGGTGACATGGTGAAAGAGGTTCAGCCTTACCAAGCAAACTGGAATGAGGTACCTTGGAAATTCGAAGCCGGCACACCCAATATCGCGGATGTGATTGCCAGTGCTAAAGCTTTGGAATATCTCAAGACAATCGGCTTTGAAAATATCTTAAAGCACGACCAGGAACTTTTGCGATACGCACGGCAAAAGTTGAGTTCCCTGCCCGGTATTGAAATGTATGGAGCTCGGGATCCAGAGCATTATACCAATGGGCAAGCCAACGCCAGTGGAATTTTATCGTTTAATATTCCCGGTGTGCATCCGCATGATGTAGGCTCTATTTTAAATGAAGAAGGTGTGGCCATTCGCACAGGGCACCATTGTTGCCAACCTTTAATGCAGCAACTAGGCGTTAATGCCACAGCGCGCATGAGTTTTTATTTTTACAACGAGAACGCCGATATTGATATTGCCGTTGAGGCTCTAAAAAAGGTTTACAGCATTTTTAAGATTTAATAAGCCCCATGGACCTCTACGCCGAAAACATTTTGGACCATTACAAACACCCGCATCACCATGGCGCGCTGGAAACACCAACTATTTCCGCGTCCGATGCCAACCCTTTATGCGGCGATAAGGTACAAATCGACTTAAAAATTGAAGATGGAAAAATTATTGATGTGGGCTTTAGTGGTGAAGGCTGCGCAATCAGTTTGGCCAGCACATCGATGTTGATGGATGAAATTATCGATAAAAAAACGGACGAAGCTTTTGCTTTTACCAACGAAAATATTTATGAAATGCTGGGAGTGCCGCTCACCACAGCACGCGTGAAGTGCGCACTTCTAGGCTTGGTCACCCTGAAAAAAGCTTTAACAGTTTATAAGCTTTCGAAGCAGTAGCTCTAAAATAATTTGGTAATTATTTATGGTTATCTGTATTGTTAATAATGTATATATTCTTCTTATGAAAAAGTTTACTTTTGTACTCATTGGATTTTTTGCAGCTTTTAGTATGACTGCGTTTGCTACATCGATTGCTCGTTTTACTGATACGGCTTATTTTGCAGATTGGTATGCCACCTCTATTAATAAAATGGCCGATTTAGGCGTGGTAAAGGGTTATGGCGATGGATCTTTTAAGCCAGAAAATAATGTTACGCGGGGAGAAATGGTTGTTATGTTGGATCGTTTAGAAACAAGTATGTCTAAAAAATACGATGATATCTTAAATGAAAGGGTTGAAAAAGTTTTAAAGGCATATGATTCATTGGCATCTTATGAATTACCATCATATATAAAAGTGTTAGTTACGATGGCAGATGCGGGTTTAAGAAAAATGGATGCCCCACCTTCTAATATGCAAGAGTTAACGATATTAACGGACTACAGTCTACCTGAAGGCTATACTTTATATGCGGAAGAAAACATTGTTTATACTTACTATCTTCATTTTAAAGGTGATCGAATCGAAGGCGACGTTGTAATGCCACATAATGATTGGTTTGGTCCGTTCTAATTGTTTGATATACTAGCGAAGCTTATGAGTAAAAGTATTAAAAAATTCGACGAGAGCGACCCGTATTACCATATTTTAAACCAGGTTATTGATCCGGAACTTGGTGTGGGGATTGCCGATATGGGTCTTATTTATAAGGTTGTAGAAAAAGATGGCGTGGTGGATGTAACGATGACGCTTACTTCCATGGGCTGCCCGGCGGGTCCGGAACTTACTACGGATGTTGATGGTATTTTGCGGCTGCAAGACCACGTTAA
>CAYMDR010000194.1:0-2077 GCA_964389195.1 uncultured Candidatus Peribacteria bacterium
AATCACCATCATTCAAATCGGCAAAACCAAGGCTTCTTCTTTTAAAGAAGCGGAACAGGAATACCTAAAAAGACTTACGCCCTACGCCAAAGTAAACGTAATAACACTTAAAGAAACGCCTATCCACAGCGCTGAGCTAGCCGAGCGGGAACGAGCCAAAACGCAAGAAGCCGAGGAAATTGCAAAGCACCTTGATCCTGCCTCTACCCTCATTGCCCTAGATGAACATGGCAAAAGCTTAGATTCCAAACAGTTAGCGGCCCATCTTCTAAAAATTAAAGATTTCCAAGGTGCCAACGTCACTTTTATTATCGGTGGTCCCTTTGGTCTGGCTAAAAGCATTTTGGCTCAAGCCTCCCTTGTTTTATCGTTTTCCCTGTTCACTTTTACGCACGAAATCATACGAACACTGCTTTTGGAACAGCTTTATCGCAGCTTTACCATTCAGACCGGCAAAACCTACCATTATTAATTGCGCTCGCCATTCAAATGTTGAACCTGCTCTCGTTCAAGCAATCGTGTCGAAGGCAAAACCTCTTCCCCTTGCGCAGGTAACTTTTGCATCCGTTCATTAAGCTTTTGTTGTTTTTTCATAAGCTTTTGTCTCAACATGATCTTTGCTTTTTTATCCTTTATCTCATCCACATCATGAGATACTTTCTGCATTGTTTCCATGCGATCTTTCATGAAAACTTGAACCTCTTTAAGCTTCTCCTGTGACCTCTTTTCTTGCACATTCACTTCAACTTTCTTAAGTCGTGTATTTATTTTTTCAAAATCGCGATCAAAAGTTGAAAGTAACTCCTTAGCCGATTCGGGCTCAGCCTGTTCAGGTGTAGAAGATAAAGAAAGTTCAATATTTTCCTCAATATTTTGCAAGGTCTTTTTCAGAACCTCCTCTTTTCTCACTTGAGAAGACGGTTGATGATTACGAGCAATCACTTCTGCTTCCTCCAGGCGACGTAAAGCCTGTTTCCGGTGAAAAGTTAACTGTTCCTCAGGAGTATTGGTGAAAGCATACTCCACAGCCTCCATACCCTGCTTAACAGGATAAAAAGGGTTTAAGGCATTCACTTCAGGACTGGTATAAGCATACACCCCCATACCTCCAGTAAGAGTTAATACCAATATCAGCATACTGCCGGCGAACCTAAAGGTATGAGCATTCTTCACGCCTCTTTGCCTAAAGTTTAAGAAGAAAGCCTTTTGATAAAGTTTTAAACGCATTTTTATCGTAAAAAAATGGCTGGGCACTGCTGCTTGCTCCTTGCTGAGATCTTGCAATAATTTTTTGAGATATTTGTCTTCCATAAAATACTAAGCGAGAAAATATAATCTTTTTTTTAACATTTGGAGAGCTCGATACTGCATAACGCGTATATTGGCTTCGGTGGTGTGCAAAATTTCAGCTATTTCAGTGTTTTCCAGTTGGTTAATATATTTCATCACAATGACCTCTCGATGTACATCCGGTAGATCATTCAGCACATTTTTAATCTTTTCTATATCCATGGCTATGCTTGCATCATGCGGAATCGATTCATTGCTTTTAAGCTCATTCACGTAGTCCTCAATGGGAACCATCGTCTTTTTAATTTTCTTATAGTAATCGGTTAAATGGTTGTGAGCAATCCGGTAAATCCAAACAGCAAAGGGACGAGTATGATCAAAATTTTCAAAACTTTCCAATGCTTTTATAAAAATTTCTGAAGTTAAGTCCTCGGCTAGCTCTCTATTTCTTCCAACCCTGAAAAAGATATAGCGATATACTTTTTCAAAAAACTCATTATAGTAAGGGAGAAAGTCTTTAACGTGAGCACTCATAAGTACGAGCTTAAAGTAAAATTGTTACAACACGCACTTCAGTGCGCATTTACAAACATCGCAAAGCGATACCTAATATATACAATCATGAAATACCGTTTTCATTTCATTTTAACCATTTTACTCTTTTTTTTCGTCACCCCGCAATTTTTAGTACCAGCCCAAACTTTTCAAGATAATGTTTTAGCTACTGCACAGCAAAATGTGCTCGCCCCGGCCGGGCTTATTTCAACTAAAATCGAAAATCTCCAAG
>CAYMDR010000195.1:0-2068 GCA_964389195.1 uncultured Candidatus Peribacteria bacterium
TGGGGGTTAGTAAGAAAGTTGAATGATGAAGGTACGACGATTCGTTTTACCACTCTTTATTTGGAAGAGGCTGAACAGCTCTGCCAATCTATAACGCTTATTAATCATGGTAAAGTTATCAAAGATGGTAAATTGAGTGATATTCAACGTGAATTTTCTCGGAATGTTATTCATTTTGAACTATTCGATCATAAGGTTGAACATTGTGATGGAGTTAAAAAAGTTAGCATGGAATATGAGTATCCGATGGTTCACTTGGCTAAAGATATGACAAAAATTGTTGATTTCTACGGTAAAAACTTGAAATCGATTAAAAATGAAAATGCTTCCTTAGAGGAGATTTTTCTTACCTTAACGCACGACTAATATATGATCTATATGTGGGCGCTTTATGCGCGAGAAGTTAAAAGGTTTCGGAAACTATGGATGGATACGGTATTTAGTCCGATTGTTTCGATGATTCTTTATTTAGCCGTTTTTGGCGTAGTGGCTGGCGGCAAAATGGTTGGAGACACAAACTATTTGGCTTTTATCTATAGTGGTTTACTTGGCATGATTATTATTAATAGTAGTTTTTCCAATCCAGGGTTTGCTTTAATTATTTCCAAAAATCTTGGTTCCATTATTGATTTACAGTTAGCACCAATCAAGCCATGGGCCATTGGTATTGCTTATGCCTTGGCGGCTATGACGCGTGGTGTGGTAACTTTGATTTTAGCGATGCTTTTGACGGTTTGGTTTGTGCCGGGCTTTACGGTAGAACATCCATTTTTGTTATTGGTGGTTTTGGTTTTAAGCGGCCTGCAATATGGTATAATTGGGGTTCTTTTTGGTATGTGGGCAAAGAATTTTGAGGCATTAACTTTTATTACAACCTTTGTTTTACAACCGATGATTTTTTTAGCGGGGGTTTTTTATCCTATCTCTCAACTGCCACAACCTTGGTATACGGTGAGCAGTTTTAATCCTCTACACCATAATATTAATTTATTTCGGTACGCCTTTTTAGGCTATAGCGATGTGTCGCCTTATCTTTCTTTGGCAATAGTTATAGGCTTAACAGTGGTGCTTTTTCTTATTATGCAGTACTCTACGCGGCGGAATATTTATAATGCGTGATGCAATATGAAAGTTATCCGACAGCAGCCACTTTTTGTAGCCGAAGTTTTCCGTTCGTTTCAGGGGGAAGGAGCAAAAATTGGTACGCCTTCGCTTTTTTTGCGGCTGGGTATCTGCAATTTGCAATGCATCTGGTGCGATACGCCCTATACCTGGAAAGAAGGGCAGCGGGATTATCGCTCTTTTACGGTGAAAGATGTTGTGAAACAGCTGAAAAAAGTTCAGCAAGACTGGAAGGTTCCGAACGTGGTTATTACGGGCGGTGAGCCTTTGCTGCAACAGGCTTCCGTGGTGGCACTGCTTGAAGATACATTTTTTGCTCAGAAGACCATAGAGTTCGAAACGAATGGAAGTATGCCTTTAACGGCTGAAATGAAAGATCTGATGAAGCGACGGACGATAAGTTTTAATGTTTCGCCGAAGTTGGCGGATAGTGGCAATCGGGATTATAAGGTACATATTTATCCTGGAGCGGTTTTGAAGTTTGTGTATGTGGGAAAGAAAAGTGAAACATTGATTGATGAGTTTGTTAACAAATATGGAGCTGCTTTGAAAAACGTTAAAATTTATATTATGCCGGAAGGGGTTACTACGGAGGCGATGGAGAAGAAAACGGGGGCGGCGATGGCTTATTGTGGAAAAAAAGGGTATCTTTTTACGCCGCGGTTGCAGATTTATCTTTTTGGGAACAAGCGGGCGACTTAAATATTTTTATGAAAACTATTTTTATTTTATCGGGTGGACTTGATTCAGCGACGGCTCTTTATACCATTCGCCAAGAGCATGAGGTGGTGGAAGCGTTAACGTTTGACTATGGTCAACGACATCGCAAAGAGATTGCATCGGCAAAGAAGATTTGCGCAACAGTTGGGCTCAAGCACCGGATTGTAGATGTGCGCAATTTGCAGGAACTGTTGCAGGGAAGCTCGTTAACCAGTTCCGATATCGC
>CAYMDR010000196.1:0-2057 GCA_964389195.1 uncultured Candidatus Peribacteria bacterium
CCCAGATCGAAGGTTCCACAAACCTCAGTGTTAACCGTTACACCATAATCCCCATGTAAAAATGCGCATTGTCGCGCATTTTCATACTACCACAGATGAGGTTTATTTTCTAGAGAGATATAAAATATAGCCCGGCTTAAGCCGGGCTATATTAAGTCTAATGAAATTATTTTATTTACCCATATTTTTTAAATGCTTAAAATGGGATTTGAGTGCTTGCCAGAGTGTTATCTCTCTGTAAGGAAGATTAAAATCTCTGCATGTTTGTTTGATGATGGGTTGAATCGCCGGATAGTGGACATGACTTACTTCGTGAAAGAGGTGGTGTACTACTTGAAAATTAAGCCCTCCTAATAACCAGGTCAGAACTTTATTTTTTGTACTGAAGTCTACTGTTTCATAAATCTGGTGGATGTAATAATTTTTTACGAGCTTGTTCTTCTCATTGGTTTTTTGGAATTCTGCATATTCATGAATATGAGCAAGTTGAAATACAACACTAATCAAAAATCCAACTACAAAAAGATATAGTGCCCATCCAATAAGTGCGTCTGGTCCCAAAACCCAAACCGGAATAATAATAAAAAAGATTACATTACATATCTTTGCTATCCAAAACGTAATTTTATCGTTCGTGCTTATTTCGATATTTTTTGTGTGAATCTTTTTTGAGAAGTATTTTTTAAAGTCAGCGATGTATATCCACTGAAAGGCAAGGAGTCCATACAAGAAAGGCGCATATATGTGTTGGTATTTATGGAACCACTTTTTTGGTTGATTGGGACTCATTCTAATAAGTCCACCACTTTCAATATCATCATCGTGGTCTGTGTTAACGAATGTGTGGTGAATCGTCACATGTTTAGTGAGCCACAAAAATGATACAGGTCCAACAAGTTCAAGAGTGAAGCTCAAGAGGGTATTCAATTTTTTCTTTTCTGCGTATGCTCCATGAGAAGCATCATGCATGATATTGAATCCTATGCCCGCAGAAAAGATGCCGAGCATTGGAAAGAAGATCCAGATTCTTATCCACTCCGGGGAAAAGGGGATGTAGAGAGAGGCGTAGAAGGTAAACCATAACCCCAACCAGAAAACTGTTTTCAGGTATAACGTACTATTTCCTTTGTCTGAAATAGCATGATCAATAAAGTATTGACTGACTCGATTTTTAAGTGTCGCCACAAAGATTTTTTCCATGAGATACTATTTAAGATTTTTTTAAAGAATGAATATTTATTGTGAGTATACCATTTTACTCAACCGTTTTTAATAGAAAATAAAGTATATTTAACCACAGTGCTTCCTTTTGTTTTCGGTGTTTTTCTGTATAATGAGTCCATATATGGCACTATTTCAAATGAAAAATAAGAATAAAAAAAACAAAAATAAAGTACCCAATTTTTTCAGTAACTTTTTTTCTGTAATTTTTGTACTTCTTCTACTGGTCTTTATTTATGGAGAAATTACGAAGGGGGTAAAAAAGCAAGATCCGATATCACTTTCTGAAGTGACTCGTTTGGTGAGTGCTCGAGAAGTAAAAAGTATCGAGATAGAAGGGCGAGAAGTCCGTTTGGAACTTACCGACAATACCGTCAAAAAAGCTCGTAAGGAAGATGAGAGCTCACTTACTGATACTCTTAAAAATTACGGCGTTGAGAGTGCAGTGCTTGCTCAAACACCGATTACGATTCAAAATCAATCTGGGATTGGTTATTGGGTACTCAACCTTCTTCCATTTCTCCTCCCCGTAGTCATTATCGGATTTTTGATCTGGTCCCTTACGAGACAAGTTAAAGGTGCTGGTATGCAAGCATTTACCTTTGGTCAATCAAAAGCGAAGATGACTGATCCAAAAGATGGTAAGCATAAGATTACCTTTGCTGATGTTGCTGGAGTTAAAGAAGCAAAAGAAGAGCTCGAAGAAGTAGTAGACTTTTTAAAAAATCCTAAAAAATTCTTAGATATCGGTGCGCGTATTCCGAAAGGAGTCCTCTTGACTGGTGCTCCCGGAACAGGAAAGACCATGCTCGCTCGCGCTGTCGCTGGTGAAGCAA
>CAYMDR010000197.1:0-2056 GCA_964389195.1 uncultured Candidatus Peribacteria bacterium
TTGTGGGATGACCGAGGATAAATTCATAAAATGTGTTCCCAGCATTAATGAATGGATAACAATCAGCAAAATAGCCGCGTAGATAAATCGGTGCAGCAGTTTCCATTTTTTAAATTTCATTCGAGCAATCACCCAGTCAAAAGCTGTCAAAGCCATCGCTAGTAAAATAAGGTAAGCAATAAAACTAATAACTATCGCAATTAAATATGTATTGCTTAAAAATCCCAGTCCTCTGAAACCTCCCAGCTGTCCAAAAAAAGCCAAAGAAGCATGCAAAGTAGCAAAATAAAAGCCTGACACTCCAATTGCTCGACGGGCTTTTAATAACTGATTTTTAAACCTGAACGAATAGAACTGATACATCAAAGGTCCGATTATTACAGTGATGTACAAGTATGCTAAAGCTACTAGGGCATATAATTGGGTAAGTCGGATAGTTTGAGTTCGTTGACTATTAAAATTTTGGAGAACCCAGATATAAATACCAAATGAAATCGCCAAACTGATTAAAAGAATATAAAAACGGATATTTTTAAGCATGAAGCTATTATAATGTTTTTAATTTAAAAAGATTAGTGGCCTTCAACAAAAGTAATAATCAGATAAATCATTGCGATACCGATCAAAAAAGGTAGCGCTTGATTCCAGTTTTTATTTTGTTTGAACTCTTTATGTAGATCTGGTATTAGGTCTGAGCAGGCGATGTATATAAACATACCTGCGGTAAATGCCAGGAAAAAAGATAAAGAACCTTCCAGTTTTTCTAAGAAAAAATATCCAAGTACACTTCCTAGTAAAGCGGTAAGTGCGGATAAGAAATTATAAAAAAGAGCTCTTCCTCGACTCATACCTCCATGGATCATTACACTAAAATCTGCCAATTCATGGGGTATCTCATGGGCTGCAATAGCTAAAGTTGTTACAACACCTAATGTTGGATTAGCGATAAATGTGGCCGCGATCACCACTCCGTCTATAAAATTGTGAATACCATCACCAACATTAATTAATATTGTTGAAGGTTTGAGGTGATGATCATCATCGTGATGGTGAAACCACAGTACAAATCTTTCTAAAAAGAAAAATAAGACAATCCCTAAAAAGGCTGGCATAAAAATAGATTCAGCATCACCCAGTTCTAATGCTTCGGGAAACAGATCAAAAAAAGATGTTGCCAGCATCACACCTGCAGCAAAAGAAACAAAAAAAGGTAAAAAAGTTCGCCTTTTTGTCAGATTGTAGATAATCCCTAATCCGCCCAGCAGTGAGACCAAACTGATGACCAGCGAACTGGTAATAATTGAAAGCAAGACCATAAAGTTATACTAATCTATCTAAGACCCAATTGCAACTAAGTTGTATTAAAGTGCGGTTTGGTAGGCTTCGGCAGCCAAAGTGGAGGGTTGAATAGGGCAAAGTCCGGGAGGACAGTCGTGCTCAAGATTTAACACCTCTTCAGCATGTACAGTATGCCCCAAAAATCTAAGCAGGGTGTGAGGTATGCCATTGTGTTTGATAATATCCTGATAAACATAGGCAGAAGGTCGTGGTATTCGCTTTAGGGTATGATAATCAATTTCCACTAGTCCAAATCTAGGTCTAAATCCATCTGCCCATTCAAAATTATCTGTCAACGACCAATGAAAGTAACCTTTAACTTTGGCTCCAGTTTGAATGGCATGATAAATTTCTTGTAAATAAGCAATCAAAAAACGGCAGCGGCGATCATCATTGGTAGATGCTAGCCCATTTTCAGTAATGTAGATCGGTTTGTGATAGTCAGAAAAATCCATAATAGTATCAAATATTCCTTGTGGGTAAATTTCCCACCCCATATCGGTGACTTCTTTTTTGGTCGAGGAGATATCGACTAGTTCCGGTAATCTCCCTCCACTCTCGCCATTGTAGGATACATATCGATTGAAGTAGTAATTAATACCAAAAAAATCATGAGTATCTAGCCCGGTTAACTGGTAAAAAAAATGATTATTCACATAATCCAAAAACCAGACCGTCAGATCCTCTCGCAAAGAGTGTTTGTGAAAAGCGTTAAATG
>CAYMDR010000198.1:0-2055 GCA_964389195.1 uncultured Candidatus Peribacteria bacterium
TGCTTTTACTTTTGTGAGTTTTGAAAAAGCTTTTTTAGCAAGTGTTGCCGGCATGCTTTTTGAATCAATAACGATCCGTTTTTTAAATAAAACGATTGACGATAACATCTTAATTCCCCTTATTGCCGGCTTTGCAATGATGGCAATATCTTAACTATTCCCATTCGATAGTACCTGGAGGTTTATTGGTAACATCATAAAAAACAGCAGTTATACCTTCAATCTTCTTTAGCTCTGTGTGCAGCTTTTTTAAAAGTTCCAGATCCATAGGGTAAAAATTAGCCGTCATAGCCTCTTCCGATTCTACAGGACGTAGAACAATCGCCTCTCCAAAATCCTGATTGATACTTACAGGAATAAGCACGGTAGGAAACTGCCAAATCTTTCGGGATAATCCATGCTCTTCTATAAAATTATTCACAACAGCATCGGCTTTTTGCAGCAAAATAATACGCTTAGGCGTTAAATAACTACGATGCACCTGCACACTTTTTATCTTAGCAGGATAGAGCATCCAAACAACACGGTTAATCTCTTTATGTTGATTAATCAAAGTAGTAGCAAGCTCACCTAGCTGGGCAAAACCGACATCACCACTAATAGCCAGCGGGTTGCTATAGGTACGAAAATCACCTTGAACACCTACGCTTTGGATAGGCAAAACTTTAGCAGCGAGTTTTTGGCTTACCAGGCTTTCATTAATTTTCTTTTCAAGCAGTTGATAGTTATGAGGATATGTTTCTTCTTGGACACACAAGCAGCGAACGGCGAGCCCCGGGCCGGGGAAGGGATGTCGCCATACCATTTTTTCGGGAAGCCCCAGCTTTTCACCTACCTGGCGTACCTCATCTTTGTAAAGTTGTGCCAAAGGTTCAATCACTTTGCCTTGCTCCAAAAGCTCCTGAATTTGCTGCACGCGGTTATGATGCGTTTTAATTTTCGCGGCGTATTTGGTGCCACCGCTTTCGATGGTATCGGGATAAATTGTACCTTGGCCCAGTAGCCATTCTTCGGGATTTAAATGGAGTTCTTGGGTAACTTTTTCCTGCACTTTCAGGAAAAGATCGCCGATAATTTTACGCTTCGCCTCGGGATCATAGACCTCTTTAAGGGTATCAAAATACAACTTGCTGGCATCCTCTATCTGTAAATTTTGGAACCCCGCCTGGCGCAAACTTTCCTCAACTTGCTGACGTTCATTCAATCGTAAAAAACCGGTATCCACAAAAAGTCCATGCACGCGATCTTCCCCCAATGCCTGTGAAAGCAACGTAAAAGCGACCGTAGAATCCACGCCACCACTTACCAGCATAAACACTTTTTTATCAGCAACTTTTGCTTTAATAAATGCCATTTCTTGCTCAATAAAATTCTCAATTTTCCAATCTCGTGTTACACCGCAAATATGTAAAAAGTTATCAAAAATTTTCATACCGGAAAGGGTATGGGTAACCTCCGCATGAAACTGAATGCCATAAAAATTTTTCTTAAAATTACCTATCACGGAAAAGCCATCATTCACGGTACACGCCAAAGATTCATACCCAGGTGGAAGTGCCTTAACGGTATCTCCATGGCTCATCCAAACCGTTTGTAACGATGAAAGCTCTTGTAAAATCCCTTCAGCCTTCGTAATTTTTATCTCGCTCAGACCAAACTCTTTCGTGGTACCGGGTTCAACCATGCCGCCTTCCATCTGCACCAAAAGTTGATGGCCATAGCAAATACCCAAAATAGGAATACCTAACCTAAAAATCTCTGGATCACACTTAATAGAATCAGGGTCATAAACACTTTGAGGTCCACCGGAAAGAATAATGCCCTTAAAATTTTTAAGCTTTTCCGCTGGTGTTTCAGCATCCAAAATCTCGCTATATACATTCAGCCGTCGAATCCTATTCGCGATCAAATGGGCATACTGTCCGCCAAAATCCAAAACTGCAATCGTGTCAATATGGCTCATAAATTTTCGGGACAATAATTTTTATAAAAAACAGTTAAGCTCCTGCATTGTAACCGAACTTCTTAAAAGTGAAAACACAACTATGATATGTC
>CAYMDR010000199.1:0-2000 GCA_964389195.1 uncultured Candidatus Peribacteria bacterium
AATCTTAATTTCGCGCTAAAAACTTTTAAGATCGATGAGTGCCTGATCGAAGCCAAAAAAGACAGTATTCCGCCTGACTTTGCCGGTTCCGATATCCATAAATGTTTTATCATTAGACACGCGCCGTCCAAAAAAATATAATAGAAAAAGCCAGAGCACGTAAGCGATAATAGTACAGTGGTAGTACGCGGCCTTCCCAAGGCTGAGATAGGGGTTCGATTCCCCTTTATCGCTCCAAATTCCGTCCTTTTACTTGACGGATATTTTTTTGTGATTATAATAGCAATGTTTTAATACATGAAAACACTTTTAATTATACAACCATGGAGGAAGAAATGAAAAATAAAAATATGAATGACCTATTTAAAGCAATCACTATGCTTAAAACGGCCGATGAATGCAAAAATTTCTTTCGAGATCTTTGTACGCTTTCTGAACTCCGCGCCATGAACGAACGCTGGCAAGTCGCACAGCAAATTTCCCAAAAAACACCCTATCGCGAAATTTCAAAAAGGATAGGTTCGAGCACAGCCACTATTACTCGAGTGGCGTATTGGCTACATCACGGTAAAGGTGGATATACGTTGATGCTCAATCGCCTTAAAAACCATCGCGGCAAGCGATAACACTGAGAACTCACATCAACGTATATCCCAAATATCTGCTCTCAAGGCAGATTTTTTTATTTATTAAACTTTATTCATATGAAATCATTAAAAATTGATGAAAGAACAGACAAATCTACCTCATTGCCCGAAGACACTGCTTCAAAGCCAGAATTAGCTCCAGAAGTAGCCCAAGCTCTCAGCTGGATTAAAAATGGAATCTTAAGGGTAAATGGTTGGAACCTGATCGATTTAACACCATCCGCAAGAGAAGCCTACCGCCTTTATTGTTCCGAAAAAAATATATGCCAACGCTGCCAATCAACAGTTTGCACAACGGATAAACAAGAGCGCATATGTGCATGCTCTGGATCTTCAGGATGTTAAACGCTGACCACATGGTGCCGTAGTACCTTTAATCCCCAACCACATCCTCAAACTGTGAAAAACGTTCCTATTTTACTATGTCTTTCCCTTCTTCTTCTTTTGTGCCGCCCATACTAATTTTTGGCGGTGGCGCTGGAGGGTTAAAATGGATTTTTGGAGGCCATGAATAAGGTCGCGGACTTCACGTTCGTCGTGCTGCTTTTCTTTCTGAACAAATCTGATCATTTTAACGCAGACCGTTTGGAAAGCGGTTTTATCGTTTTTCCATTGATGCTCAAGTTTTTGCACCATTTTAGGGATGAACGATGTTTTTTTGCGCTGCTTTGGCGCAGTACCAGAACCTACCTGGGAACTATCCTGCTGTTCGGAGTTTTCTCGAGGGATGGGTTTAAGCATGTTTTTGTTTTTAATATTTATTTTTATTTTTTGAGATCAGAAAGCTTGGCTACTTCTACACCTTGGAAAAAATACTTAATAATCTGTTCATAATTTTTTCCTTGTTGAGCTAGATAAAAAGCTCCGCAGCCACTTAATCCTACGCCATGGCCGCTTAAGGTTTTGCCATCACAGCCGGGATCATCCACACTTATTAAATAAGGCGTATCGGTCCAACCCCACACCTCTTCCGCGCTGCGGGTTCTTCCATCATCTGAACTAAAATAGGGAGTTTTAATAACTTTACCTTTGTAGGTAACAACGCGTCCTTCGGTATCATCCACAGCTTTTACCCCGGTTTGATTGCGTATTTCAAAACCATAGCCCAAATATTTTTGGGATCTTTCAGGATCGTCTGTTAAATTAAAAGGCGCGCCTGGGAATTTTTCCGCTTGATCCATATAATAGCTGGCATAAGACCTAGCTAAAATAATAACAGCGCGAATCTTTTCTACAGGATCTGTCGCTGCAATTTCGGCAAGCCCCTTAAGATAATCTTCCAAAGGCAGTTCATTGACCACCATTAAGGCCTTTTCATAAGAGTGTACCTCCAAGGCTCCGCGATATTCATTG
>CAYMDR010000200.1:0-347 GCA_964389195.1 uncultured Candidatus Peribacteria bacterium
TCAAATCGAGAAAATTGCTCTTGGTAAGCTTCGTCGTACCGTTGAAAATACCAAGCTTAGCACCATCAACAAACTAGCTAAAGAAATCCTTGATAAACATGGTGGTTTACTTTTGGAAGATAAACTAGTTTCAGAAATTCTTAATCGCATTTTAAGTGCTCAACCTATCGATGCTAATATCATCAAATTAGCGCTCAATATTAATCAAGATATTGAAAAAATCGATAAAACGAATATTTTCAAACCTTTCTGGCGCTTACAATCCATTCCTATGAGTCTTGTAAAGACTATTATTGAGCATGGTATTAGCATTTTAGGTAAGAAAGAGGATGTCCTTCCTGATGAAG
>CAYMDR010000200.1:427-1997 GCA_964389195.1 uncultured Candidatus Peribacteria bacterium
TCACCAGCTCTTAATGTTGCTGCTTTAGAGGTTGATAAAAGAATTAAGCGTGTAAAAGAAGGCTTTGGACTAGTAAGCTGGAGACATATCAATCCACGCAGCATCCGCGATAAAGCTTACATCGTTCTTAAGAAATCAAAATCACCACTTCACTTTGTAGACATTGCCAATAAGATTGCTGAGTCCGGCTTTGATAAAAAAGTTGTTACAACCCAGGCTGTGCACAATGAACTCATACGCTATGAACATTTTGTTTTAGTAGGTCGTGGTTTATATGCTCTTAAGGAATGGGGTTATAAAAAAGGAACCGTAGCCGATGTTATCGAAGATTTACTAGGAAAAAAGAGCCCACTTACCAAACAAGAAATTATCCAAGGTGTTTTAAAACAACGCCAAGTAAAGAAAGGAACGATTTCGCTCAATTTGCAAAAAAATCCTAAATTCGTTAGAGTTGGACGTGCTGTATACCAACTTCAACAAAATGCCTAACGATTGTGTTTTTTGTAAAATAAGCTCTAAACAAATTCCTAGCAAAACAGTATATGAAGATGAACTTTGCCTAGCTTTTTACGATATCAATCCTCGTGCTAGAGTCCATCTTTTGGTTATACCTAAAAAACACATTCCAACCTTAAAAGAGATGCAAGACAGCGATGAACCTGTTTTGGGGCGGATGATGAAAGTAGCACGTGATATAGCAAAGCAATCCGAACTTCCCGATTACAAGATCCTAATGAGCATTGGTAAAAATGCTGGCCAGGAAGTTTTTCATATCCACTTTCACGTCATGAGCGTGGATTAATTTTTAGTGAAATATCAAAATTTGGTGCGGAATGTGTTAACGCCCCTATGGAAAGAATATCAACGCCGGTAGCGGCGTATTTTTGAATATTATGAAGATGTATCCCTCCTGATGCCTCTAAACCAATAAAACCGCTCAAGCTTTGTTTTTTTAAGGATTTAACGGCTTTTTTAAGTAGAGTTGGACTCATATTATCGAGCATTAAATAAAAGGGGAGGCGAGGATGAGTTTTTCCCAAGGTTTTTTGATAAAGTATAACCGCCTGCAAAGCATCATCTATTGACTCAACCTCTATCTCTATAAATGGCAAAGATAAAGGCAATTTCTTCAAGTGAGTAAAGAGGTATGGCATATTATGCCCAACTAAAGCTAAATGGGTATCTTTGAGTAAAATAGCATCATCTAAACTCAAGCGATGAGTGCCGCCGCCTCCAAGCACACAGGCACGTTTATCTAAAAGACCCCATAACGTTTTGCGCGTTGGTACAATAAGGACATGCGTCGGCACTTTAGCCACATATGCGGCAGTATAGGTAGCAATCCCACTCATACGTTGCAAAAGATTTAAAGCTGTTCTTTCTAGGGCTAAAATATCGCAAGCATATCCTTGGAGAGTAGCTATAATATCGTTTTTCTTGAGATGATCACCATCTTTTTTTAAGAAAGAAACACGTACTTTGCCAAGTTGCCCATTTTTAAGTCCCAGGAAAAAACGTAACTCCTGTACGCCGGCTAATAGACCTTCATCTTTACTTAAAAGTATCGCCG
>CAYMDR010000201.1:0-404 GCA_964389195.1 uncultured Candidatus Peribacteria bacterium
TTTTCCTTCATGCTGAATAAGATTGAACAAACACGCTTAAATTTGCTTAAAGAGGGGAAACCAATTATTAATTTATCCTCAGGTAATCCTAATGAGCATGGGCTTTTTTTCGATCCAAAAGCCTTGCAAAAAATTTCCCAAAAATATTTTAGCAAAAAACATCCCTACATACCCGATCCAAAAGGTGATATGAAGGCTCGCCAAGCGCTTCAGGCTTTTTATCAAAGGCGAGGGCTCCAACTAAATCCAGATCAAATTATTATAACTTCTGGAACCAGTGAAAGTTATCTCTACCTTTTTAAATTGCTCGCAAAACCAGGAGAAGAGCTCCTTTTTCCCAATCCTGCCTATCCACTTTTTGAAGAGATCGCCCACCTTGCCAACATTAGACGTTCTTTTTCCAA
>CAYMDR010000201.1:455-1981 GCA_964389195.1 uncultured Candidatus Peribacteria bacterium
GATCTAAAACAGCTTGAAGCCAAAATTTCTAAAAACACAAAAGGTATCGTACTGGTGTCTCCTAACAATCCTACCGGTTCCGTGATTCAAGAAGATACGCTTCTTGGCATTATCAAGCTTGCTGAAAAATATAATATTCCCATTATTAGCGACGAAGTTTTTAGTGAATTTATTTTCGCTAAAAAAAGCTTTCCTCGCCTGGCTACCATATCTAACACTCACAAAATACAGGCCTCTAATGTTACTATTTTCACCTTGCAGGGAATTTCTAAGACTTATGCTTTACCCGGCTTAAAATTAAGTTGGATTATCGTCAGTGGAAAACATCAGGAAGAATATTTAAGCCAATTAGAGCGCTTTGCCGATACCCTGCTGGCGACTAATCAAATAACACAAACCATTTTACCGGAGCTTATAAAGCATGGTGAAAAATATATCGTGATCGCTAAAAACCATCTTGAAAATAATCGTCGTCTGGCCACGGCCATATTTAAAAAATGCCCATCCCTTAGCTTTATAAAACCACAGGGCGGATTTTATCTTTTTGCCAAGATTAACCATCTAAAAATGGATGATGAAAAGTTTGTGATAGCATTTATGAAACACGCAAAAATTTTTGTTCATCCCGGCTATTTTTATGACTATGACGATGGGGTTTATATTTTGATAAGCCTGCTTCTCCCTCACGCACAATTTAAAAGTTGTCTGCAAAAATTAATAAAATTCATAAACGCATTAACAAAATTTTAAAACAGCTCGGTATGATGGGGATATATTTTAGAAATTCTCCACCAATAAATATATGGCTGTTAAGATTTTTTCTTGTTTAACACAAGGGCTTGAAGGGCGATTAATAGAGGTTGAAGTCGATATTTTACAAGGCCTTTCAGCTTTTTCGATTGTTGGTTTAGGCGATGCATCCGTACAAGAAGCCAAAGAACGTATTCGTTCAGCTATTAAGAATAGCGGCGTAACCTACCCCCAGCAAAAAAAGATCATCAATTTAGCCCCGGCAGATCTAAGAAAACAAGGACCTCATTTTGATTTACCTATGGCGCTGGGGTTAATAGCCGCTTCCAAACAGCTAAATATTGCGTCTCTTCAAAAAACCATAGTGGTTGGTGAATTAGCCTTAGATGGAGCCATTCGACCCGTCGCAGGAGTTTTAACGATGGTTCTTTTTGCTAAGCGGCAAGGATGGGAAAAAATCATTATTCCCAGGGCTAATCTAGAAGAGGCACATTTAGTACAAGGTATAGAGATAGTACCCTTAGACCACGTGCGGGATTTAATTGCTTATGTGAACACCGGACAACTTCCCAATCTAAATATTTCGAAAGCCCAGACTCAGCATCAAGCTATATCACAGCCCGCTACTACTGAAACAGACACTATAGATTTTGCTGATATTAACGGCCAAACTACACCCAAGCGCGCCTTACAAATAAGCGCGGCGGGCGGGCACCACGTGCTGTTAACCGGACCACCCGGTGTTGGCAAAACAATGTTAGCCAAGGCTTTACCAA
>CAYMDR010000202.1:0-815 GCA_964389195.1 uncultured Candidatus Peribacteria bacterium
TAAGGGAAAAAATGACTTTCGACTGCATAATGTGATTTTAGATATGATCTATCCGCTCACTTCTTTCCAAGGTCGCAGCTTTGAAAATCTTAATAATAGTTCGATCGTTTTTAGATTGTTGTATGGGGAAAATAGTTTTTTATTTGAAGGCGATTTGGAAATTGAAGGTGAAAAACATTTAGTGGAAAGTGGCTTAGACTTAGGAGCACAAGTTTTAAAAGCCGGACATCATGGCAGTCGTACTAGCAGTAGCGAAGGATTATTAGATGCTGTGAATCCTTCATACGCTCTTATTTCTTGCGGCATCGATAATAAATTTAAACACCCCCACCCTGAAACAATTCATCACTTTCAAGAGCGTGATATTATCATTTATAGAACCGACCTTGATGGGCGCATTGAGGTTATAAGCGATGGTAAAACCCTTGATTTTAATAGCGCTTAATCTTTGCTCCCAGGCTTTGCAATTTACCTTCAAGGTTTTCGTAACCACGATCGATATAATTAATATTAGAAATTTCAGTCGTTCCTTCGGCACATAACGCCGCAAGAACCATGGCGGCACCGGCTCTAATATCACAACTGGCTATCGGTACACCTTTTAAAGGCGTTGGCCCTTGAATTCTAGCCTGATGAGGGTTAAGAATATCGATTTTTGCACCCATTTTCTCTAGCTCAAAAAGATAGTTAAGACGGCCTTCAAAAAGCGTTTCAAAAATTTCACTTTGTCCCTGCGCTTGGGTAAGCAATACTGCAAAGGGGGCTTGTAGATCTGTCGGGAAGCTTGGATAGATTGCGGTGCGTAGCATAGGGAG
>CAYMDR010000202.1:825-1963 GCA_964389195.1 uncultured Candidatus Peribacteria bacterium
TTGAAAATGGGGAGTAGGATACACCGTTATACTTTGATCCTGTAGCTTATATTGGACACCTACTTCGTTCAGTTTTTGCCAGAAACTATCTAACTGGTTAGTTTCAATATCGCGAATTTCAAGTTCACCGCCGGTAACAATGGCAGCAATGGCGAAAGTCCCGGCTTCCAAATAATCTCCGGTAATGGTGTACTCCGCTCCATGCAAAAGGTTTACCCCTTCGATCTGTAAAAAACTTGTTCCGATACCATTTATTTTAGCACCCATGGCTCTAAGAAAATGGCACATATCCTGTACATGCGGCTCAGTGGCGGCTAGACGAATATTGGTAATACCCGGAGTGAGTACTGCAAGCATCACAGCATTTTCCGTAGCGGTAACGCTGGCTTCAGGAAGGATGATATCGGCCGATTGCGGTTTTTTAATTTTTAAGTGCAATTTCTGTTCTTCATCTAAAATGGTTGCACCTAAGGCTTTAAAAGCAAAAGTATGTGAGGCAACCGATCGTTTTCCTAAGACACAACCCCCCGGGAAAGGTAAATTGGCTTCACCAAGGCGACCCAATAATGGTCCTAATAATAAAATTGAGGCGCGCATGCTACAGATCAGATCTTCGGGAATTTTCTGGGTATTCAAAGTTGAAGCATCTACGACAATGGTATGATCATTATATTCGGCTTTTATCCCCAGATTTTTAAAGATTTTTAGTAAAGAATGGATATCGGCAATATCGGGAACATTGTGAATTGTAGATGGGTCTTTGCTTAAAAGCGCTGCGCATAGAATAGGGAGCGCAGCATTCTTAGAACCGCTCACCTGTACGGTTCCTTGTAGTTTGTGCCTCCCTTCAACCTGAAATTTCTGGATGGTATCTGTCATAGTACAGGTATTTTACAATTTTTGGCGGTACTGTAAAGCCTCACTGAGATGTTGTAACTGAATATTTTCGTGTGCATCTAAATCGGCTATGGTGCGTGCAACTTTTAAGGTTTGGTAATAATTTCTTCCAGAAAAGTTAAATTTTTCAGCGGCTTCGTTAAAAAAACTTTGAAGTTCAGGAGAAAGGACACAGTGTTTTTTTAATTGAGAGGGTGTCATTTCGCTGTTCACTTTTTGCGGACATTGTGCGAAACGGGTC
>CAYMDR010000203.1:0-1949 GCA_964389195.1 uncultured Candidatus Peribacteria bacterium
AAAGTCTTTATCGGGCTGCGGTTTTTTGCTAAGGTCAATTACCGCAAAGGATTCTGTCAATAATTCAGGCTGAAGCACGGCCAAGTGGAACGCCCTACCAAAAATGAACTCGTCCTTCTCCTTTTTCAGTATATCCGGCAGCTTGTAGACCTGAAATTCGTATTCAAAATGAAGAGGGCTTTTTAGATAGTGCTTTAGTATTGAGAAATTAATACCGGGCCGCTCAACATATTCTTCGTAATCCCCTACATCCGTCCTTTTTATCATAGATGACTGCTGTTTGGGGCGAAAATAAAAATATAGTTTTATAAAAATAAAGTAATTAAGTGTTTTTTGTTTAAGCTATAAACACCAGAATTATTTTTGGTATTTGGATAAGCCAAGCTTTACCTTGAGCGGGTAAACAACACTTTCGACCACCTCATTCTTTGTGGTTAAGCACCAGTAGCTTATTAAAGCTATTCCAGCTACACCTAAAAAGACCTTTGCGGTTGTGCCCATATTGTGCTAATATAACACAAAAAGGGGAATCTATTGGTGCCGCTTCACCAGCTTAGGTTGCATTATTTTGTTCTGCGTGGCCTTGTTAAAGGCAAATACCACAGCCTCCAGGGCTCCGGTTGAAAACCTCATCCTTGTCAGGCTGACTTTATTGTTTGCGGCGTCCTTGAAGGATGTTTCAACAGGCTTAAAGTCTTCCTCGTTAAAGCTTTTTGGGTGAATAGTAAAGAGGTCCACAATTACCTCATTTTCATTAAGACGTGCAATAACTGCCCGTTTGCCAATTAACTGGCATTCTACTGCATCAGCGTGAACTATTACCTTTTGAAGGACATCTGCTATTCTCAGCTCTGGCTCTTCTTCTGGCTGAGCAGTCAGGTCTTGGTTGATAACGGCCCGGATATGTTCGGGAAGCTTATCTATTCTTGCGCGGTTTGTTTTTTCATCGTCACCACCAAGAGTGCCATCTGAGGTTTCGGATTCTACGGAAACAAGCTCCACATCGCCCAGGTCGTTGTTTTTGTCCGGAATCTGCTCTTTAACCGTATCAGTAACCACGGAGTCCGTGGCTTCTGTAGTGCTGGCGGAACCTTCATTATGCGGCCCTGCGTTTGTAGCATTAATCCTATTTTTTTTACTCGGATGCTTTTTCTTGGTCATGGTCTATTTTTGTTCAGGCTAAGGTATAATAATTCTAACAATATAGTCAATACCAATAATTATAGTTATTTTGGCAAAACACATTATTGGTGATTATGAGAAATAACGCTCCGGCTGTCTCTGATAAAAAGAAAAAAAAAGTTCTGGCCCAACTAAAGGAGACAAATAAAAAATTAAACAGGACAGAGCGAATGGATGTGTTTGAAAAGGTTAAAACACTTATAACCAAAAACATATTTAACCACATGGTTAATGGCACCTATGTTTCGGATTCAAATTTAGCAATAGCCGAAAAGGTGTTAAGTAGAATGTCGGAGGTAGTAAAAGTCAAAGAAGCGCTGACTGCTATGATTTAGCACCCTAAAATTTAATGCTATCCGGGTCTATCCACTCTATAAAATCGGTTCCTTTATAGAGGCCAAAAACAATCTCTGGGTCATCGTCGCTATATGCGCGTGCAATAACAGAAACCTCTTCCTCGGTGCACTTAAGTTTTTCTACGAAATGGGTTAACAGCACAGGCAAAACCATTTTTAATATTTGCGTTTTACCGAGCATATCAATTCCCTTTATTCCAAGGACCTCTTCGTATGGTATTATTCGTTGTGCCGAGTTATCAACATAGAGGGTGAATCTTATTTCGCCAGTGGCACTATCCTTCTTTATTCGCGCAGTTATAGCCATTAAAGGCACCTGGTATTCATTGGATAGCTGCACGCAAAGCTTGCTCAATTTCTTTTTTAAATCATTAAGCGATAGCATACGTATTATTTAGATAGGTCATCATT
>CAYMDR010000204.1:0-1946 GCA_964389195.1 uncultured Candidatus Peribacteria bacterium
CGTAATAAACTTACGGTTATTACCGGACTTTCAGGCTCAGGAAAGTCATCTTTAGCTTTTGATACCATCTATGCCGAAGGGCAGCGCCGTTATGTAGAAAGTCTTTCTACGTACGCTCGTCAGTTTCTCCAATTAATGGAGAAACCTGATGTTGATTCCATTGATGGTCTTTCTCCTGCTATTTCTATCGATCAAAAAACCTCAAGCCGCAACCCTCGTTCTACGGTAGGAACCGTAACCGAAATTTACGATTATTTACGTTTATTATTCGCCAAAGTTGGGCATCCTCATTGTCCTAAGTGCGGCAAAACCATTTCTCGACAGTCGGTAAGCCAAATTGTTGAAGCCATAGCCGCTATGCCCGAAGGCAAAAAAATCTTAATTCTGGCTCCGGTAGTGCGAGATCGCAAAGGTAGTCACATCAAGGTTTTTGAAAAAATTAAGAAAGATGGATTTGTGCGCGTCCGTATTGATGGCGAAGTAGTAAGCATTTTAGACATTGCCCCTCTTGATGAGAGCAAAAAACATACGCTTGAAATCGTTGTGGATCGTTTAGTGGTTAAAGGTTTTAAACGTGAAAAGAAAAAACTTGCTTCTGGGCAAGAGATTGAGATTCCTAATCCAGATCGCACTCGTTTGGCCGATTCTATTGAAACCGCTTTAAAACACGGTGAAGGGCTTATCGCCGTACAGGATTATGAAAGCGGCAGCGAACAGGTGTTCTCTGAACATTTTGCCTGTACAGAATGTGGCATTAACATACCAGAAATATCGCCTCGCAGTTTCTCTTTTAATAGTCCGCATGGAGCGTGCCCGGAATGCCATGGGCTTGGTACCAAACTAGTGATCGATCCAAAACTTGTTATTCCTAACGAAAATTTAACCTTAGCAGAAGGAGCAGTCATGCCTTGGTCCGCTACCACATCACATTTAACCTGGTATAATAAAATCCTTGAATCTGTTGCCAAAAAACATGGGTTTTCTATGCATAAACCTGTAAAAGATCTCGACCCCGATAGCTTACAAATGGTTTTATATGGAGCCGGCAAGAATAAATATGCCGTTTATATGGGAAAAAGGCAGGAAGGATCACCTTTTAGCGGTGAATATTCTATGACTTTTGAAGGTGTTATCCCCAATTTAGAACGTCGTTATTTAGAAACTGAATCCGATTACATTCGCAAAAAAATCGAAAGATATATGCAGATTTTGCAATGTCCTTTATGTAATGGTAATCGCTTGCGTCCAGAGGTTTTAGCCGTAACGATAGATGGAAAATCGATTATTGAGGTTACCCAGTTTTCGGTAAGAAATGCTATGCATTTTTTCCAAAATTTAAAACTTTCCGAAATGGAAAGGCAGATTGCCCTGCTTATTTTAAAAGAGGTAAATAACCGTTTGCAGTTTATGGAGGATGTGGGACTTTCTTATTTAACGCTTAACCGTACCGCTAATACGCTTTCTGGAGGAGAGGCTCAGCGTATTCGTTTAGCTACCCAAATTGGCTCACGTTTATCAGGGGTTGTTTACGTTTTAGACGAGCCATCTATCGGTTTACATCAAAATGATAACGCTAAACTTATTAAAACCCTCTACCATCTGCGCGACCTTGGTAATACCGTTATTGTTGTAGAGCATGATATCGATACCATGCTAGCCTCCGATTACATTTTAGATATTGGACCAGGCGCTGGCAAAGAAGGTGGAAGAGTCGTTGCCGCTGGAACTCCTGCTGAAGTCACTAAAGATCCCAACTCTATTACCGGTCAGTACCTAAGTGGCAAAAAAGAGATACCCATGCCAAGCATTCGTCGTAAAGGTAACGGTAAATATTTAAAAATAGTCAAAGCCAGTGAACATAACTTAAATGACGTAAGCGTTGAGCTACCACTCGGAACTTTTATTGGTATTTCCGGCGTTTCCGGATCCGCTAACTCCACTCTTAT
>CAYMDR010000205.1:0-1932 GCA_964389195.1 uncultured Candidatus Peribacteria bacterium
TGCAACACCCGGTTTTTCCAGGATGTATCTGGAGGCGATCGTTCCAATAGTTACGCCATGCCTGGTACTGATTTTTTCTAAGGTTCTCAAAAGTTCCTGAAAAAGCTCCCATCCACCGAATTCATCAATAATAAGCTTGTACTTAATCAAAGATCTATTTTGTAGCGTCTCCATATCAGGTTCGGCCACACCAATAAATTTTTCAGAAAGTAATCCTCCTGCCACTGTTCCGTAGCAGATTAAGCTAAAGTTGTTTTGCAGTGCAAGCTGGACCTGATTTGAAACAATGTTTCCCCAAGGGAGTATCTTTTTTAGATGCTCCACATCAAAGTTGGTAAGACCGATGTTTTTAATAACCCCTTCTTTTTTCAGCTTTTGCATATCTCTAAAAGTAAAAATATATTTATCACTCTTAAAGTCCCACCAATGGAGCTGGACCAGATCCAAGGATTTTGTCCGAAGTCGATTCCGAGAGCGGTAAATTATAGATCTTATATACTCGCTCGATATATTTTCCAATACATCGATATCGGGAACAAACTTCGTGTGTACCTGGATCTGAGAGGGTATTCCGGTGCTCACATTCTTTTTTTGCTCCAGCTGTTCTTTAAATTCACCGATCATTTCTTCTACTCCGGTATAAATATCTGCGCAATCAAATGTTGTTATGCCACTTTCGCAAAATAATGCCATATCCTTTAATGCCAGAGCATGGTCGATGGCGCCGTGACCGCCTGCGAGTTGCCATCCTCCCTTGATGATCCGGGAAATTTCATAGCCTGGCCCCAATTTTATTTTTTCTATTTTTTGATTGTTTTTCATAATCTGTTCATACATAAAGCCCGCTATATGTAAAATCATAGCGGGCTTGAATTGTTTAAATTAAATGTAGTAAATAGTCAGAGATTTTTAGTCTGCTCGATGCGGTCTTTCAGGAATGGCAGGAAATTTTCCCCGGCCGTTCCTTTCGATTCATCTGGAAGCTTTTTCTTTACCAGCCCGAGGTGCTTTCCTCGAAATGACAAAAGTAATTCTTTCAGTTCATACATCAATTTTTCTGACTCAATAGCTTCGACTAAGGATTTTTTGTTGCCTTGTGCAATGACTACTCCCCACATGAGTTCCTTGTGATCACAACGAGGGAAATATTTCAGATTATTAACCACGTAGGACACATACTCAGCGTCGCATTTCTTGCCAAACACACTCATTTCCAGGATCGGCACTTTTGCTGTGAATGCACCACTCGGCCCTTTCAGATGTCGCCACTGACTGCCAACAAGGAATCGACGAAAGTAATCAAAGTGCTCTTTGTGGAGCGAGAAGAGTTCTTTCATCGTCAGGCCTATGTTTGTTTTTTCTTCCACGACTGTATGGATGGCGAATTGTATCCTTTCGGTATTAGAGGTGGGAGTAAAATGCATGGATGGAATCGGTGCAGTATTTTCCAAGAGGGGAAGGATCTGCGCCAGAATTTTCATCAAACTTACTTCTACTTTCCAGTTGCCATCGTAGAAAAACATTTCTGATTCTCGGAGTGCTCCTTCAGTAAAGGTGAGCCGATTAAACCCTCGGTTCTCCATAATGATTTCTTCATAAGTAATCACCGGGGGAACCTGTAATGTGTCAGAAAGTAGATCTACTGCGTTAGAGAGAGCCGGAGGGACACTTTGCCCAAAGGCTTCAATTGCCGCCTCGCACATTTTCAGCGCGAGGAGTTCGCGTTTCAAGGTTTTTCGGAGGAATATCTTCATACAATAAACTTTTCTTTTTGAATAAGGATTCATTGTTATGATTTTATCCACCGTGGGCCCAATAGAATGCGGGTAACTTTTGATGTCACTCGGGAGCTCTTTTTTTACATACCCTATAAGTCTTCTTGAAATCAGGGATCGGTTGTTGGGGGTAAAAATAAAATTCATTTTTTAAAAT
>CAYMDR010000206.1:0-1886 GCA_964389195.1 uncultured Candidatus Peribacteria bacterium
TATAAGAATTGAACGATATCGGAGTGTTGTCGGCCGGCATCATATCATGAAACGACTCGGTATACTTAACCGGGGTTGTTGTAAATTCGGTATGGCTGGTTGTCAAGGCTATCATTTTTGAGCCAGGCTGTACCGCAACCGGGTCAACTCCGCCACTGCCAAACAAATAGGGCTGTAGAGTTAATACGCTTTCTTGGCCAGCGTTTACATCAATTATTTTAAAGCATGAGTTAAGTAAGGTGGTTAACACCAAAAGCAAAAGAAGGTGACGTTTTTTCATTGTATTGTTTTAGATTAAGAAATGGTAACTATATACTTATTCAACCTTAGTCGGCCAATCTCTTAACAGTTGTCTTTACGCCTTTAGCTTCCTGAACTTCAGGGGTGCGGCGCTTGTGGAATTGGGCAATATCCTTTGCTTTCTGAATGTTTTCGGCTTTTATTTCAAAGTTTGAAACAACAGTGCCGTTCCTGTCCTCGAAAATTACTAAGTACTTTTTCATTTTATTTGGTTTTGGTTTAAAAATCTAATTTAGGTTTAATAAGTATATAGTTGCCTAAGAAATTATTGTAAAAGTTCAGGATGGTCAAATATATTTCCTATCTTAGGAAGGCCCACATCAATCCTAAAATCAGATGCACGCCCATTAACAAACAACCATGCAAACTCAGGCTCGCAGCTAACATCATTATCTCTTAGAACCTCGTAGTGCTCAACCGGAACCATGCGAAATGCTGCTAATTGTTTAATCCACATCACCACTAAGTTGTCTTCTTCTGTTCCGCGAAACACATCGCCCTCGTAAATTCCGGTATTCACATACTGAACTTTGCCCTTTTGTGCATTAAATCCAGTATGCAGCCCAACTGTATTGGGGTCAACCTCAAACGAACTTCTGTTAACCCTTCCATCTTTTTCTACGGAAATAGATTTTATCCAAGCGTATTTTTTAGACGGGTCCAAAACCGCGTGCCCGTAAACCCACTCTTTATTATCTTTCCTTTTTGCTCTGCAATTTAAGTCCATGGCAATATTATTTATCAATAAAAAGAAGCCGCTAATCTATTTTTCTTTTTTTTTCTTTTTCAAACCTATCCAGGGCCTCCTTAACGCCGCTTTCTGCGGCACTCTTAACCAGCCCGTATATCACATAAATTAAAACCGTTAACGAAATCGCTATCAGCAGGTCTTGTATACCGTCCATCTTGCTTAGTTTATGTATTTAGGAAGCTCATTAAGCTTGGCCCTCCGCATTGCCTCTTCCCTGTGTTTTTTATTCATTTTATCTGGTCAAGCCCAACCTTTAGCTGTCTCAAATATTCTTTGTATTCATCGCTTCCATAAGTGCTCCCTGCAAGTTTAGGGGTATACTCATCAAAGAACTCCTTCTCGGGGCTATTTAATTTTGAATTGTCGTGTATATTGGCCCTTTTGATAAGCTCTGTGGCGGCCTCAGTTAAAAGCTGCGCCACTCTCTTAATGTGTAGCAAGGTGTCCGTTTTGCTGTCGTAGCTCATATTGGTTCGAGTTATGTTTTTTTTATAAAAAGGTTATGCCTCAGCATTATCTTGTAAAGGGCCAGCCTACCCTCTTCTTTGTTGATGTTTATGTTTTTTGTCATAAATCAAATTGTATCTGGCATATTTGCATCGCCTCTTTTGCGGTTATACCCAAATCCTTGCCCACCCTTGCGGCTATTTCGCGCTTGATAGTAGATGTGCCAAATTTTGTCCAAAAAAGCTTGTGTTTATCTAATACCCGCTGCCGCTCTTTTTGCGACTTTATATACGCTTGGCATACAGTTTCCAGCATATCAGCATCTTTGCTGTCTAATTTCGCCCTTACCCTCTGATAAAACTCCGACACGTCTTTTTTCGTAAGTAAT
>CAYMDR010000207.1:0-1857 GCA_964389195.1 uncultured Candidatus Peribacteria bacterium
TGCACCGAGTGCAAGAAGGTCAACTATTTTTCCAGAAAGAATAAAAAAACTCTAAAAGCTAGATTGGAAATGAAAAAGCATTGTCCTACTTGCGGCACACATACTTTACATAAAGAAACCAAATAAGCGACTAATCATCCCGCCATTTTTTGCGGGATGATTTTGTAATAATTTTAAAACCATGCATACAAATTTATCCAAGCCGTTCCTTATCGCCTTGGTCCTCATCACGCTCACGGCGTGCTATTTTGTTTTTAAACCTTTTTTAACCATTATCGTAATTGCGGCCATCTTGGCGACAATCTTTTATAAGCCTTATGAAAAGCTGGCTAAGTTTTTAGGCAATCGACAGGGGTTGTCTGCTTTCTTAATGTGCTTTATGTTATTGGTTCTTATTATCTTACCAACACTTAAAGGGGTGCTTTATACAGCTGATAAGTCAGTTCAAGCTTACACTGATACCACTGCTTATTTTTCTAATCATAATTTTTCCGATGTTTTAAAAACGCCATTTTTTGTTAAATTAAATTTAGATGGAATTAATCTTGATAAGTACAGTAATAACGATGTCATTAAAAATGTTCTATTAGATTTTTTACAGAAGTCGAGTAGTTGGATGATATCAGGAACCACTTCAGTCTTAGCCGAAACTTCTAACTTCGTTATTTCATTGCTCCTAATCATCCTCACAATGTTTTTCTTTTTTCTTGATGGTAAAAAGATGTTAAACAAAGTGATGTATTTATTACCGATTGATGATAAATATAATAAGGAACTTTTTGATACTTTTAGGGAGATAAGCTATACCACCATGGTCTCCACCTTTGTGGTGGCACTGGCGCAAGGAGTTGTTGGCGCTATTGGTTTTGCCATAGTTGGTTTTCCAGCTTTTTTAGCTGGGGTTTTGGTGGCTATATTTTCTCTTTTACCTTTTGGTTCAACAATCTTCTATGTTCCAGTTGGCCTCTATTATTTGCTGATGGGACAGACTTGGCAAGGATTATTTATAATACTATGGGGCTTCTTGATTATCAGTACAATCGATAACGTCATCAGAGCTTGGATGTTAAAAGACAAAGCTCAAATAAATCCGATGTTTGTTATCTTTGCTGTTTTAGGCGGTATCGTCCTGTTCGGTTTCTGGGGTGTCGTTCTTGGACCATTAATAGTATCTGTTACTCTTACCATCTTACATATCTATAGCCTTGAGTTCGCTCCGGAGCTTGATGCGGTTTCTGACAGGACTAAGGCTAACCCGGAGATTAAGGAACCCAAAAAGACAAAAGCCAAAAAAACCACTAAAAAATAATATGCAGGAGCTTAAGATCTTAGGTCATATTGATTTGCCTGAGAGAAAAATAAAACCGGAACAATATCGCGATTTACTCGAAAATAAAATGAGCGGTATTAGTCATGAAGTTAATGAACAATTTGGTTGTGAATTTTTAGATGATAAGGGAAGTATTAAAATTGCCGGTACCGAAACGGCTGAAGCCGATCAAAAATTCGTTAACGATTTAGAAGCCGATTGGGCAAGTCGTCAGTATAAAACAGTTGATGTGTGGCGTCAGTCTAAAGATATATACCCAGCCACTATTACTGAGATGGCGGTCACCGCGTCGTTACATCGATTGCTGGGTGAACGCTTTATTGTTGCTCGGGCTTCATCTTATGATGACTACGCAAACCATGTTGACAATGTCTTGATTGATAAACAGACTGGTGCTATTGTTTGCGGTTTTGATGAAGTTTTGGGTTATGAAGGTGATGATGGTGGGGAAATTAAAACTAAAAAGACTCAGGACATTTTAGCTAAAGGCGGATCTTCATTAAAATATGGCGCTACTATTGAAGACG
>CAYMDR010000208.1:0-1815 GCA_964389195.1 uncultured Candidatus Peribacteria bacterium
CTTTATTTTCAGCAGCTTTTCTAAGCTGTTCTGAAGCTACTACTTGAGACATGGCATCACTGATCAAAATAGGAAACGTAACTTCGGTAATTTGAAAACTTTTAATCAACATACCCCATTCGCCAAATTGGCTTTCAAGATCCATCTTGATATGTTCTGCTAATTCTTCTTTTTTCTCTAAAATGCCTTCGTGAGTTTCCCTAGCAATATATGTTCTCAATGAATTTTCGATACTAGCAGCGATAGACTGAGAACGATTTTCCAAAGCGTAAACATAACTTTTAATACCTTCAGCAGAGGGATCAGCCGTGTAAATTAAGTTTGTAGCCACAGTTACAATAACCTTGTCTTTTGAAGGATAGTGTCCAGAAGCTACAAAATTTTGTTGTCTCAGCGAAACTCTCTGGGCAACTTTTTCAAATATGGGAATAAGAAGATTAAGACCTGTTGTTAGAGTCCGGCGATACTTTCCAAACAACTCAGTGACCACAACTGTATTTTGAGCCACTATCCGCAAAGAAATTAGGATAAGGATAATGGCTATTATGCTAAGAAATGTTAGGGTATTCATATGCTTAAATAAATGCTAAAGAGATTAAGAATAATTGGTGATTAAAAACAATGACATTATAACATATAATCAAGCATTGAGGTAGAGCACCGGGTAATGTACATATACTTATGTTATTTTCTTTTCCTCTAAAAATCTAGTTTAAAACCTAACATAAACATGCTATTATGCCCTCTATAAACCTTATATTAAATAAATTATAAATACCTATGAATTCCCCAATCGAACATAAACGCCATTCACTTGCTCACCTTCTTGCAGTGGCAGTGACCACCCTTTTTCCCAAGGCGCAAATCACGATTGGTCCAGCTATTGAAAATGGTTTTTACTATGATATAGATTTTAGCGAGGCTTTTGGACAGGGTGAACTATCCGATGGTCGCAATACACTCAGTGAAGAAGATTTTCCTGCTATCGAATCGAAGATGCGAGAAATTTTGGCAGTATGGTCGAAAGCCTCAAGTGCAACAAAAGGTTTTATTGAAAAGAAAGTATCCGTTGCAGATGCACGTACTTTCTTTGCAGACAATCCATATAAACTAGAACTTATTGAAGACATCGCTTCCAAGGGTGAAGAGATCACATTCTATGTATCTGGTGAAGATACCCCATTTGCATTTACCGATCTCTGTCGTGGTGGACATATTGAAAATCTCCAAAATATTGACCCGGAATCTTTTAGACTTACAAAGATTGCTGGGGCTTATTGGCGTGGTGATGAAAAAAACAAGATGCTGACTCGTATTTATGGCGTCGCCTTTGATACAAAAGCTGAATTGGATGCGTACCTAAACCAGCAAGATGAAGCAAAGAAGCGAGATCATCGAAAGCTGGGGCGAGAATTAAAACTATTTACTATTTCAGATCTAGTTGGCTCAGGCCTGCCACTTTTTCAACCACGAGGTGCTTTTCTACGTCGTGAACTAGAAGATTTTTTATGGGAACTTCATAAAGAAAATGGTTACCAAAGAGTTTGGACACCTCACCTAGCAAAAGCCGAGCTTTATCATACCTCTGGACATGGTCAACACTATCTTGACGATATGTTTAGTGTTCATGGTGGCACAAGTAAAGAGGATTTTTATATGAAGCCAATGAACTGCCCTCACCATATGCAGATTTTTGCCGATAACCAGTTTTCGTACCGTGATATGCCAGTACGATATTTTGAGCCCGCGACTGTATACAGAGATGAAAAAACTGGACAGCTTTCTGGCCTGACTCGAGTAAGGGCACTCACTCAA
>CAYMDR010000209.1:0-1728 GCA_964389195.1 uncultured Candidatus Peribacteria bacterium
TCATGTATTTGTCTTTCACTATCAAGCAATCTGCATACAAATGTTTCTCCATATTCCGTCGGTAAAGATGACATACGTACATCAATTTTGCGTTGATTTACCGTAAAACTATATCTTCCATCTTGAGGTTCATTGGTGATGTTCAATTTCATCTTACTTTGATATTTAATTTGGTTACAAAGGTTCGTCCAAATGTTTTTATCAATATCGAAAATATGCTGCAATAAGCCATCAATTCTAAATCGTAAACGAATAAACTGTTCTTCCGGCTCGTAATGAATATCCGAAGCACCCGTTTTTAAAGCACCAATATTGATCAAATATAAGGCCTCTTCCGATGGAATCTTTTTAATTTTTTCCGCTAAATCTTTGAGCTCTTTTATTTCCTGTTCATAGGCTTTGATTTTTTCTTCGACTAAGGAGGTATTGAGCTCTTTTTTTACTTTGTACTGTTCTGAATCATATAGCCGCATGGCCTCTAATAAGCCATCTTCCGTAGCCATATTGATATTAAGAGCAAAACCCGCCTGCTTTAATTGCTCAATGGTTTGCTTAGTATCCAAATTCGCAGGATCAGCTACGGCTACCCGCATATTTTTTCCAACTTTAAAAAATGGCAATATAAGAGCCTTTTTTGCTATATCCGGTGGTATTAAATGGAGAAGATCTGGATTTATCGGCGTTACGGCAATATTGATGTAAGCCAGGCCCAGTTCTTTAGCTTTTTGAACAGCCGCACGTTCTTTAAAATCACGGTTAATCTTGTCCATGGTTTGATTAACCGTCGCATTGCCTCGTCCCGATGTCTGTGCCTGCTGTTCATCTACAATAAGATCGTCCGCCATAAAATAGAGTTATAATCCCTCTATTTTAGCATAAAAACAGACAAAGATGAAGCTAAGCATTAGGCCACCTTTTTGATAGCTTCTACTATTTGGCTAGCTTCTTCTTTGGTAATGCCTTCTACTGTCATTAAATCTTTGGCGGAAAGGCCTTTAAGTTGTTCAACCTGCGTAAGGTTTGCTGCCTCTAATTTAGCAATAACTTCAGGTGAAACATCTTGTAATTCTCCAACCGTTTCCACTTTTACTTTTTCGGTCTGAGCTGTCGGGCTTAGGTCGCCTACATCCATGACATCAAGTTCATATTCGGTTAGCTTTGAAGCTAAGCGTACGTTCTGCCCTAGTTTTCCAATGGCAAGAGGCCGTTGATCCGGGGTAACATATACTTTAGCGCGTTTTCTATCAGTGTCGAGCTCGATATGGGCAACTTTAGCGGGAGCAAGAGCGGTTTTTATATACTCGGTAGGGTTAGCATTCCACTGGATGATATCGATGCGTTCACCATTTAATTCATCCATAACATTCATGACACGTACACCTTTTTGGCCTACACAGGAACCGATAGGATCAATTTTTGGGTCGGAAGATGAAACGGCAACTTTGGAACGTACACCAGGTTCACGGGCAATGGCCTTGATCTCTACTAAATTACTTTTAATTTCAGGAATTTCTAACTCCATTAGTTTTTTCACTAACCCAGGATGAGTACGCGATATTAAAAGTTGAGGCCCCTTGCTAGTTTTTATGACCTTATCCAAATATAATTTTAAGCGCTGACCACCATAGTATCTATCACGCGGAATTTGCTGGTCAGGCATTAAAATTGTTTTGATCTTACTGTCCAAATTTACATATACACTTTGGATTTATACGCGGTGTAACACTG
>CAYMDR010000210.1:0-254 GCA_964389195.1 uncultured Candidatus Peribacteria bacterium
TCTTTCTTTAATTTCGAAACTTGGATTATCAAGACCAGTTCTTATCAAGTCAGCACGCTTATCTTTTGAAGCATATCTTATCATTTCTAATGATGTTTTTTGGATATCTTCGTCGGGACTAGCCACACCTAATTCGACTATTGTCGTAACTATGCTTCTCAGTTCTTCACGTTGATTTTCTGGCACGTGTAACCCTATTAAATTTGCGTATGTTAATTGCATTTTAGGATGAATACTATCCATTGTGTTTTTAT
>CAYMDR010000210.1:264-1718 GCA_964389195.1 uncultured Candidatus Peribacteria bacterium
CTATATAGGCCAGCCCTAATCAAGTCAGCACGGTCTTTAATTTCTGCATTAAGTATTTTATTGATAATTTCGTCTTGGGTTAAAATTCCCTGCATTCTATTTTTTTCTACAATACCCTTTATTTCTTCGTCATATAAATTTTTAGATCTAAGATATCTTTGATAATCAGCATCGGTTATTGGTCCATGTCCGGGAACCTCATACATACTTAATTTTGCCAATTGACCAGTTGATATTTTTTCACTTCTTCTGTTCTGTGTCATCAATAATTATAGCATTACACTTTTCCTCGCTCACTTTACAATATTGCATGTCTACGATCGATAATGACATAAATTCCTGTTAAAATAGACGATAAGCCCGAATAGCTCAGTGGTAGAGCAACGCCTTTGTAACGCGTAGGTCGCAGGTTCAAATCCCGCTTCGGGCTCATGGTAATGATAATCTATCTGCTGCTCACTATTGCTAGCCTAGCCATTCTTTACAAGCTTATCTACCACACTTTTCTCCACCCAGGTGCTATCTATTACCCCAGTAAACCGGAAGTAATTGAAACTTTAATCAAGCATTTAAAATTAAAAAAAGATGACCTCGTAATCGACTTGGGCTCCGGAGATGGCCGCATTCTCTTTGCCTTTGCACACAAAGGGGTAAAAAGCATAGGCTATGAGATCAACCCCGTTTTGGCTAAAAAATACCAACAAGTTGCCCAAGAACTAGACTTAGACAAATTGGTTACCATTTACACCCAAAGCATGTACAATTCCGACCTGTCCCAGGCCACCATCATTGTTCTTTATCAGTTTCCCCAGTACATGAAAAAATTATTTTCCCACATCCAAAAAAGTATTACCAAGCCAGTGACCATAGTCTCCAACGACTATGAATTTCCAGGACTTACTCCATATAAAACTGTCAATAAAATTTATTACTATCATCTAGACCCACTTTCACTCTGATATAGTTAATTATGGTTGCCATAGCTCAAAATCAGCTTCACTATCAAAACTTAAAAAAACTAATCGACCAAAATCATCTTTTAGACCGCCAGCCAGTATATTATTTCCTTAAAATTTCTTTAAATCTGGCCCTACTTGCCCTCTGGATTTTTATATTTTTGCAAATAAACTCTAATATTTTTCAAATACTTTTCGCCATACCTTTGGGCTTTATTCTAACTCAAATTTATGGCATGGCCCATGATGCTGGCCACATGGCTATTGCTAAATCCAGCTTTATCAACGACATGATTGGCGTTCTCCACACCGGACCCTTGGGTGGAGCCAGTTATTCTTGGTGGAAAGACAAACATAATCAACACCATGCCCACCCCAACGAACTCGAGTCTGATCCAGATATAGACTTTCCAGTAGTAATTTTTCATCCTTCGCAGTATCAAACTAAAAAGCCTTTTCAACGTTGGATGATTCGCCATCAAACTTTTTTTTACATAT
>CAYMDR010000211.1:0-693 GCA_964389195.1 uncultured Candidatus Peribacteria bacterium
TTCTGCAAAGTACGCTGCCCATGATCCCCAAAATACATTTAAAATCGGGGATAATGTTCGTATTATCGAATCCAAGCCTATTTCAAAAACAAAGAAATGGCATGTGATGACAGATGATATGGCGGTTAATGCTTAAACGTATAGCGTCAAATTTTGGTTAAGTTTTAGGTAAATAAAATGATACAGACAGAAAGTAGACTTCAAGTTGCGGATAACTCCGGTGCGCGTGAAGTAATGTGTATTAAGGTTCTTGGCGGCTCAAAGCGCCGCTATGCCTCCGTTGGGGACATTATTAAAGTGTCCGTAAAAGATGCTCTTCCAAAAGGAAAAGTAAAAAAAGGTGAGGTGCACAGTGCCGTTATTGTGCGTACATCTCAAGCTATTAAAAGACCCGATGGAACAGAGATTCAGTTTGATACGAATGCTGCTGTCATTTTAAACAAGCAAAATGAGCCTGTGGGGACGCGTATTTTTGGCCCTGTGACACGTGAATTACGTGCCCTTGGTTTTATGAAAATTATTTCTTTGGCTCCTGAGGTGCTCTAATGACTGCTAAAAAATTTAAAATCAAACGCAGTCAGTGGTCATACGGAAGTGGTGCAGATACAAAACTACTAACTGATGATGGCAAAAGAGATTGTATTGGTTTCTTTTTAGAAGCGTCTGGACTCGATACCAGTCAGATGCTTGGGT
>CAYMDR010000211.1:703-1668 GCA_964389195.1 uncultured Candidatus Peribacteria bacterium
GCGGCGATCTGGTTCAAGTCATTGCTGGAAAAGAAAAAGGCAAACGTGGTGAAGTTTCTTCTGTTGTAAAAGCGGACGACCGTGTTGTTGTCAAAGGTATTAATCTTGTGACGCGCTTTGCCAAGCAAAATGCTCAAAATCCTAATGGGGTTTATCAAAAAGAAGCATCGCTGCATATTTCCAATGTAGCTCTTGTCAATCCAGGCACTGATGCCCCTGCAAAAGTTGGTTATCGCATGAATGACGCAGGTAAAAAAGAGCGGTATTTTAAAAATGATGGCGTTGCTGTTTAAGTGCTGCCTTGGTGAAATTTTTGTGGTAAGACAATAAGACGATCGTTTAAGGATAAAGAAAAAATGGCCCGTTTGTACGAAGATTATGTAAAGCGTATTCGCGAAGATTTAATGAAAAAGCGTGGGTATAAAAATGCGCTTGAAGTTCCTCGTTTAGAGAAAATCGTGATTAATGCCTGTGTTGGTGAAGCAACGCAAGACAGCAAAAAATTAAATGCAGTCTTGGATGATATTGCATTAATTACAGGTCAAAAACCTGTAAAAACAAAGGCTAAAAAATCCATTGCTAGCTTTAAACTTCGTGAAGGGATGAACATTGGCGCAAAAGTTACATTGCGTCGTCATCAAATGTATGAATTTTTAGATCGCCTTGTGAATATTGCGCTGCCACGTGTTCGTGACTTTCGCGGTGTATCTGCAAAAAGCTTTGATGGTCGTGGAAATTATGCCATGGGAATCAAAGAGCAAATTATTTTTCCAGAAATTAACTACGATAAGGTTGAAAAGATCCGTGGTTTTGATGTAATAATTTGTACAACAGCAAAAACTGATGATGAGGCGCGTGATTTGCTTGCGGCCTTTAACATGCCTTTTTCAAAATAGGGTGACCCATGGCAAAGATGAGTTCAATAAACAATAAACTTGTTTCTTCTACAACCCTGAACTTTAATA
>CAYMDR010000212.1:0-1649 GCA_964389195.1 uncultured Candidatus Peribacteria bacterium
CCACCTCAAAAACTTAACAAATCCACAGGCTCTTAAAAGATCATGGGGTAGTGGAGGGGTTTTTTATTAATCCGCTAAATAATTCCTGATTACCAATGAGACTCAGTTAGCTTTAGGAGTCTTCCAGGCATTGGTAATGTTCGTAAAGTTACAAACACCAATCTTTTGATCATGTCTCCCAACACAAATCTACGATTGAAGCGGTACTGAAAAATTGCAAGATGCCTGGGAAGGTGAGCGCTTGAAAGCTTGTGAAATGTACCTGCCAGTGCCGTCTTCAGGTTTCCAAGAATCGTATTAACCCAATTGAAAGGTGACGTTTTCTCAGGATTACGACTGTTGCTAACGATACAAACCTTATGTTCATACCCTGCCTCTTGAATACCCCTAAAACAAGAAAGGCCATCAGAAATGACCGCTGTTCCTGCTTGAAGATTCTTCTCAGCCCATTGTTTGAGTTCTCTCTTTTTAAATCCATTTACCACATGCAACTTGATGAGCTGAGGTTTTCCTGCTTCATTTTTTTCAACAGCTGCAATGAAAGGAGTTTTATTTTTCGAACCCCGTCCTCGTTTTCCTTTCTTCTTGCCACCCCGATATGCATCATCAATTTCATACTGTATGAGACAATGGTTTATCCATATCACGCTCAAGCATGGTTTGGGCTAGTTTGTGATAAATCATCGCCCCTGTATTTGAGGAGACACCCAACTGTCTGGCAAGTGCAAGTTGAGAAATACCGTTCTTACTTTGCGTCATCAAATACATAGCCAAAAACCACTTCGTTAAAGGAAGTTTAGTAGAATGATAAATTGTTCCTGCCGTGATTGAAGTCTGGCTGTTGCAAGCGTTACATTGAAACAAAGGCCGCTGACTCTTTAAGCAGCAATGAGCTTTTCCTTTACATTTTGGACACTCAAAACCGTTGGACCAACGCAAATTTACAAGGGCATCAAAGCATTGCTCCTCGCTTCCGTAATCCTTCAAAAATTCCGTTAAACTTAATCCTTTTTGAAATTGAACTTTATTTTTGCTCATCAGTATTTTCCTTGGCTTTCCTATGTATTTATGCTTTCACGATACCAAGTTAACGAAGCTTAACATACTACGTAATCAGAAAATAATTTGACCAGGCTCAACTTATTCCATCGGTTTTGTTCTTACACAACTCTTTTAACACGAATTATAGATTAGGAAGATAGCAGGACCTATTTAGAGAGGTTTAGTAGGCTTTATTTGATAGGCCCCGAGAGTCGAAAGAAGATGTACAAATGCATTTATAGGAGAACGATGTCGAGTAGGTTCAATGTACTGACCCCAAAAAGTGGCCCATTTTTTCGAAAGATTTTGGTAGAGCTAGACTCAATCAGAAAGGAAGAGAAAATGAAGAAAAAGATCAATCATTTTTAAGCATCCGAGCCCAAAGTCGTTTGCTAGCTCTGAGCAAGTCGACCCTCTATCACCAAGAAAAGCCTATGGGAAAAGATACGGAGATTGCCAATAGGATAGGTGAAATTTATGAGAGGGCGCCCCAATATGGATACCGCCGTATACATGCCCAGCTTGTTCGGGAAGGATGGATTGTTAACCGTAAGAAAATCCAATGGCTCATGAAGGAATTGGAACTAAAGGCTCTTTATCCAAAACCA
>CAYMDR010000213.1:0-1603 GCA_964389195.1 uncultured Candidatus Peribacteria bacterium
GTTGGAATTTCTTGTGTGCGCTAAACTTTTAAACTTTAAAACCTATTTGGATCCTATTATTACCCAAGAAGCTCTTCACTCACTATCGCCACATGGGAACTATTTGATCGATACTTTAAATATGAATAAAAAGAGTTTTGATCCTGGAATGGATTATGCTGAACACCTAAGTGTCCTATTTATTTTATCTCAGACTCAATATAAATAAAAAATATGCCAGCTATCCGTCTTTTCCATTCTAAAGATGCCGCCGCTTTACTTCTTTTTGTTAAAACGGTTTTTTTAGAATTCGATGAAGAGTTTGCGCCTGAAACTTTTGATAAGGATATTTTTGATGTTACTAAATTTTATTTTGAAAGAGGCGGTCTGTTTTGGGTCATGGTGGATGGAGAAAAAATTATTGGAAGTATTGGTATTGTCCCTCTTGATAATAAGATTCTTAAATTAAGACGTTTTTATGTTGATAAAGAATATAGGGGTCAAGGTTTAGGCAAGAAATTATTTCAGACAGTTTTAACTTATTGTAAAAAGAAAAGTTATAAAGAGGTGTGGCTTTCTACAACTCCAAAGCTCAAGGCGGCAGAGAGGTTTTATCTCAATAATGGCTTTCAGAAGTCGCTTAAGCCTCTTTGGCCTTTTAAGCGAGCCCCCTTTTTTTATACGTTAAAATTGTATTGACTTCGGTTAAGCAGTTGTCTAGAATGCTTCTGCTATCAGCCTGAGAAATGGCTCCGAGAGCTTTGATTTGATCTTTAACATCCAGAATGTAATAGAGTAAAAGCTATGCGATTTCCGCTCGTAAAAAAGCGGAAAGTACTACAAAAAATAACTAAAAAATATTCACATCTCTATACGTAGAGGTGAGAGCAATCAAATTTTTTATATGAAGAGTTTGATCCTAGCTCAGGATTAACGCTGGCGGTGTGTATAATACATGCAAGTCGAGCGCCCAGGACTTTGTTTACAAACGCAAACTTAAATGTTTGCGCTTATTGTAGGTAAGGTCCTGGGAGCGGCGGACGGGTGAGTAACACGTTGGAACCTACTCCAAAGTCAGGGATAAGCCCTAGAAATAGGGTCTAATACCGGATGGTCCCGAAAGGGTAAAGCAGCAATGCGCTATGGAAGGGTCCTGCGGCCTATCAGCTAGTTGGTGAGGTAATGGCTCACCAAGGCTATGACGGGTAGCTGGTCTGAGAGGATGATCAGCCACAATGGAACTGAGACACGGTCCATACTCCTACGGGAGGCAGCAGTAAGGAATCTTTCGCAATGGGGGAAACCCTGACGAAGCAACACCGCGTGGAGGATGAAGGCGTTTTCGTCGTAAACTCCTTTTCTGAGGGAATAAATCTGAAGGTACCTCAGGAATAAGCAACGGCTAACTACGTGCCAGCAGCCGCGGTAAGACGTAGGTTGCGAGCGTTATCCGGAATTATTGGGCGTAAAGAGTTCGTAGGTGGTATGTTAAGTTGGATGTTAAACCTTTGAGCTCAACTCAAAGAATGTGTCCAAAACTGGCAAACTAGAGACAGGTAGAGGTAAGCGGAATTCTGTATGTAGGGGTAATATCCGTAGATATACAGAGGAACACCAAAAGCGA
>CAYMDR010000214.1:0-1602 GCA_964389195.1 uncultured Candidatus Peribacteria bacterium
AGTTTGTTTGTCTTTGATGTTCAATAAAAAGAAATCTTCAAAACTTTTAATATGAAGATCGATTTGATAGCTTTTATAGACAGAAACCGTAAGCGTATATAAAAGGTAAGAGACCAAAAAAAACTCTCCAATAATTACCATTTTTGTCGTATTTGATGTATGTTGGAAGCGAAAAGCCATTTTTCTTTGCTTTAAAAACGTCAAAAATATACGCTAAAATAGCCTCAAGAGCAATAATCCCTTCAAATGTTTCAATCGTTACTTTCCTATAAAAAAATACACTTCATCGGCATTGGTGGATCCGGCATGAGTGGCTTGGCTCAAATCTTGCTACAATCCGGAATTACCATAAGTGGCTCAGATAAAAACGACAGTTACCAGTTACAACAACTTTCAGAGCAGGGGGTAAATATCCACATTGAGCACCGATCAGAAAATCTTCCGGACGATACCCAAGCTGTGATCTATTCCGCTGCTATTCCTTTAGATAATCCCGAAATAATTTCAGCGCAAAAAAAGAACCTCCCTCTTTTTACCTATCCTCAAGCTATCGGAGTTTTAACGCAACAATATAAAACTATCTGCATCTGCGGCACCCACGGCAAAACCACAACCACCGGACTACTCGCCAGTGCTTTCATTGCTGACCATCAGGATCCAACCGTCATTGTTGGCTCAACCCTTCAAGAACTTAAAAATAAAAATAACCGCTTAGGAAAAAGTCCTTATTTTATTGTCGAATCGTGCGAATACCGCCGTGGCTTTTTAAATTACCATCCTTCCGTCATCGTTATCACCAATATCGAAGCCGACCACTTGGACTACTTTAAAGATTTTGCCGATTACCAAAAAGCCTTTGAAGAGTTTATCCAGAAACTGCCTAAAGATGGGCTAATTATAGCCAATTATGACGATCCCACCGTTCGCGCGTTGACGGCAAAAAGTGGTAAAAAAATAATTTACTACGGCCACGACATCAACGCTAATTACCACTTGGAAGGTCACGATATTTTTACGCAAAAAAAACAGGTTGCCCATCTTGCCCTACAAATTCCTGGCGAGCACAATCGTATGAACGCCGCGGCCGCTTTAGCAACCGCCGCAGCATTAGAATTAAATCTCAACAACGTATTAACAGCCCTTAACTCCTACCAAGGCGCCAAACGTCGTTTTGAAATCAAAGGCCACATCGGCAAAACCCTTCTCATCGACGACTATGCCCATCATCCCACGGAAATTAAAGCAACGCTCAAGGCCCTCCGTGAACGCTACGGCCAAGACAAAAAAGTACTCTGTATCTTCCAGCCTCACCAATATAGCCGTACTTATAGCCTCTTTGCAGAGTTTACCAAAGCTTTCAAAGATACCAATGAAGTTATCATTCCCAATATTTTAGAGGTAAGAGATTCAAAGCAGGATCTGGAAAAAGTTACAGCGCAAAGTTTAGTAGAAGCCCTAAATAAAGAGGGGAGCAAGGCTCGATGGGGAGGTGGCACTCTAACTCAAACTGCAAAATTAATTAAACCGGCCATCGATCAATACGACATAATAATAACGATGGGGGCAGGCGATGTCTGGAAAGTATTAGACGAATTAATTTAG
>CAYMDR010000215.1:0-1564 GCA_964389195.1 uncultured Candidatus Peribacteria bacterium
AATTATTAATTCTTAATTAAATCCCATGCAACGCACATATGCCGGAACCTGGACCGCTCTGGTAACACCTTTCTTAGATGATGGATCGATCGATGAACCAGCGCTACGCCAACTGGTACGAGACCAAATCGCAGGTGGAATAACAGGTGTTGTACCAGTTGGAACCACCGGTGAATCCCCTACTACAACTCCTGAAGAAGACCAAACTATTTTCCGCATCGTCAAAGAGGAAGCCCAAGGAAAAATAATGGTGATGGCCGGAACCGGAAGTAACTGTACTCGTGAAGCCGTTGAACATACTAAACATGCGAAAGCTATTGGCGCCGATGCCTGCTTAGTCGTTTGTCCTTACTACAATAAACCAACACAAGAAGGTTTACGTTTACACTTTTTAGAGGTCGCGAAAGTTGGCATCCCTATTATTGTTTACAACATCAAAGGACGCACCGGCATCAACATGACCACCGACACCTTAATGGAATTAGCCAAAAATCCTAACATCGTTGGCGTAAAAGAGGCCAGTGGCGATTTAGAACAAATGCGTGAAGTTATTACCAGACGTCCTACCAATTTCACCGTACTTTCCGGCGACGATGGCCTCACATTGGATTTAATTAAAATGGGCGGTGATGGTGTTATTTCCGTAGCTTCAAACATTGTTCCTGAACAAATTTCTCAACTAGTACAATTAGCATTGAGCCAAAAATATGAAGAGGCTCAAGTAATTCATGATCATTTAGCGCGTCTCTTTAAAGATTTATTTATCGAAACCAATCCGATTCCTGTAAAATATGCGGTAAGCCAAATGGGCAAGTGCAAACTTAATTATCGCTTACCAATGTGCCCTCCATCTAGCCAAACTGAAGGCATTCTTAATGAAACACTTAAATTCTATAACCTTATCGCGTAATCATGCACCAAAATCCCGAAGTCATTTATTATCCAGCTTCCGGCATAAAAGAGGCCGTTAAAAAATTCCCGACACCTTTCTTTTTATATGAAGAAAAAAAATTGCGAACCAACTGCCAAAATTTCCGTAATGCTTTTACGAAATATTTTCCGAACTTCCAGCCTTTATATGCCGTCAAAGCCAACCCTAACCCCGATATCGTAAAAATTATCGCCAGTGAAGGTTTTGGCACGGATTGCTCTAGTGCCGCGGAAGTTTGGTTAAGCAAGAAATTAAAACTCAAAGGCATGTACACCGGTAATTACACAAGCGAAGAAGAGTTCAAATACATTATGAACAAAGGTCAGATCATTAATCTAGATGACATCAGTATGTTGCCGACACTCGCAAAATTGGGAATGCCACAAACCCTATCTTTCCGCATTAATCCCGGAGTTGGCAAAGCGACTATAGAAAGTAATGTTTTTGCCGGACCCGATGCCAAATATGGTGTCCCTTTTGAAAAAGCGCCGCTAGCCTATAAACAAGCGAAAGCCTTAGGGGTAAAACATTTCGGCATCCATATGATGACCGGCAGCAATGTGCCCATTACCGAAAAAAATTACTTCGCAGACATAGTAAAAAAACTTTTTGAAATTGTCGCCCGAATAAAAA
>CAYMDR010000216.1:0-1559 GCA_964389195.1 uncultured Candidatus Peribacteria bacterium
TCACTAATAATAGCTGTGATGGCTCTGAGCCTAAACCTTCATCTTTAACTGAAGATAGTAGCAGCGATATTTATTATGTGATGCAATAAAATAAAAATAGTTTGACCAAGCTACCGTATTTTTTCAAGTTTGGTTACTCTGGTGTATAGGATTTGAATGTCATCGCGAATGGCAGGTAGGTTTCTGGTAATTTGCGTGATTTTTACATAATGATCTTCCAGGTTTTCGTTTAGGACAGCTATATCCATTTTAACTATTTGCATATCAAATTCTAATCTACCAATGGCGGCCATCATATCGATGAAATATTGATAGTGTAGACCTAATTTTTCTTCAACTTTGTTTAATCTTTCTTCTACCTTATCCAGCCTTTGGTCGACTCCCTCTAATCTTTGGTCGATCACCTCCAGGCGCTGGTCGACTCCCTCTAATCTTTGGTCGACTGTTTCTAGACGCTGGTCGATCCTTTCCATACGCACAAGCAAAGGTGCTAACTTTTCATCAAGTTTTTGATCGAGCTTTTCCTCTAACTTTTGATCGAGTAAAGCGCTGAGTTGTTGCCAAAAATTTTGATCCATTTTCATAAAATAGAGAGTTAATAAAATAGCATGTAAAAAAAGGTAAACCCACATCTTTTTAGCAAAGTGAGATGAAATTTTCCTAAAAATGTTGTTAAAACTATAGGTAAAAATATTATCTGGAAATCTAATTCCTATCTGTCAATTCATATTTTATGAAAAAGGTAATTTTAGGCTCTGGAGAGCGCCTCATTACTATAAAAAAATAGGCTTTTTTGATATAATAGAAGGAGCTTAAAAGCAGCAATGAACCAAAATAAAAAACAACAAATTCTCGCTTCGGTATTACTTTTTTTTATCGTACTTGAAATTATACGAATGCCTTTAACGATGGCAGCAAATTTTTGGGATTTTGGATCATTGTTGCAAAACCAGCTTAAAACAAGCGTAGCGGAAGATCATCTTGGTATTATTGCGGTATTGGTAGATGAAGATATTTTGAATAATGCCAAAAGTTATAGTGGTCTGCAAGATATGTATCCCGGTGTCTTTACTGCCAATACACTTACTGAACGTATTGAACGCTATGCTTTAGACACACAGCGCTCGGCGGAGTTTACTAAAGCTGTTATAGTGAAGGTTAAACATGGACAAGCGGTTGTAGAGATCGCAAAGGCGTTGGAAAAACTTTATTTTGAAGGAGATGGAACCCCGGGACAATTAAACCGTTTAGTAGGAACCGTTCTCATTGGTGATGTACCTTTGCCGGTAGTGAATAAAAATGGCAACCGTTTTGTGAGCATGTTTCCTTATACTGACTTTGAAGACAAAACTTATCTCTTTGATGAAAAAAGTGGAGACTATCTTCCCAATGAGGCTGTTGTAGCTCCTAAACCCGAGGTGTGGCATGGGGTTATTAAGCCTCCGTTAGATGGTGAAGAGGGTAGCAAATTATTGGCCACTTATTTGGATAAGAATTATTTATTCCACTGTAAAGATTTAGCCTGTACAGCCGCAGCTCAAGATTTTCAACTCTTTAGT
>CAYMDR010000217.1:0-1556 GCA_964389195.1 uncultured Candidatus Peribacteria bacterium
ATTTTGATTTTACTCTGCTACAAAATCGCAACATTATTTTGGATATTGATTTGGATTTTTTCCAACCGGAACTTGATTATATTGGCAATGATAAAAAACTGCAGCTCATCCAAAAAGTGCTGCCGAAAGCCTCTGTTATTACCTTTGCCACGTCACCTTTTTTTATTGAACAGGAGTTGGCGTTACTGTGGTTACGGAAGATTGTTGAAGCAGCGGAAGGATAATTTTGCCCGTTAAAAGTTGCTGCTGTTCCTCTTGGCTGTGCTCACCAAACGTTATGAAACGTTCTAAAAAGGCTTTTGTATCTTCTGAGTCCATTAATTGCATTTGGCTGCGGGCGATAGAAATGGGGATAAGATTAATTTCCAAAGCGTTGTCATCCATAATAAAAGCTAGGCTTAAACCTTCTTGGGTGGGCTCAGAAAAGTACTGATCAAAAATGGCGTTACCTAAGGAATAAAAAATAGGGTGGCCGTTATAATTTTCGTAGGCTTGCACCACATGCGGGTGCGCGCCGATTACGGCTATAGCACCGGCATCGATAAAACTATGCGCCAACTGTTTTTGACGATCATTAGGCGTATGGGTGTACTCAACGCCCCAGTGCATAAAGGGGATCACTTTGTACCCTTGTGCGCTAAGATCTTTAATGGTTGCGAGCGCTTTGGCATCGTCAATATCATAAATTACCTCTTCCAAACCCAAGAGTGCTAATTTTTGCCCCTGTAGTTCAAAAGTGGCAACACTTCCCTCTTCAATAGCAGCAGGATAACCAAAAGGGATGATGCCTTGCTGCTGTAAAAGTTCCCGTGAATCATCGTAACCGATCTTACCCATATCTAAGGCATGATTATTGGCTAAACTTAAAACATCAAAGTAATACTTCTGCAAAAGCGGCGCTACATCCGGCAAAAAACGAAAAGCGATGGTTTTACTGGTAGCTAAAGCATCTTTAGCAATTGGTCCTTCTAGATTAGCAATCAACAGGTCATTCGTCTTTAAATAGGTTTTATCCATTTTGATAAAAGGGTAGTCCAAACCATTTTTATCCATGAGTCCTCGAACATAACGATCCAGCATAATATCCCCAAAAAATACTAAGTAGGCAGGCCGTGAAGGTGGCAATTTTCCTGCAATTGAAGTTTGTTCATTTGCGGCATTAAATAAAACTTGATAGTTCCCTTCGCCGTCATCAATTACGGTTGGGCTATGAGTTTTCATAAGCCGTACATAATAGGAAAGTGTTTGTAGGGGGAGATTGTTTTGTACCGGCAGTTCATCCAGTTTACCAATGTCAAAATTTGTTAATACCGACTTTGTGAATTGCTGTTGGAACTCTTGAAGATGAGGTGTTGTGGTATAACTAAAATCCGCTACGGCTAAAACTAAGGTGTTAGGTGGTGGCGTATTGTTTTTTGGTAAAAGTAGTTGGCGAGCCAGTATTTGGGGGTCATTATGAGCAGAGGCCACATCGATGATTAGAGGTTGGCATTCTGCGTAAGGAAAGTTTTCTTGGCATGTAGGAAAAAGGCTATTTTCCCATATTTCCTCTTGGT
>CAYMDR010000218.1:0-1550 GCA_964389195.1 uncultured Candidatus Peribacteria bacterium
TCTTTTAGCATTCAATATTTCTTGTCCAATCGCTAAAAAACCTCCAACCTCGTGGGAAGAACTGGCCAGGACAGCAAAAGTATTAACATCTCCTGCAGATGATGGCTCTTGAAGCTTTTCCTCTAACCATTGAGCATAATCTTTATCACAAGGATTTTCAGGTAAAGATACCGCCTTAATCGCTACTGTATTTCTACAAAATTCAGCCATGAACGGTAAAGAAACAGATACGCACTATACCGCTAAAAATAAATATGTCAATAAAAGGTGGGGGCTTAAAGGCACCAATTTTGCTATAATAACAAGAAACAAAAACTAACTTCTACCCATGGCAACTCCTCAAAATACCAATATCAACCTCCAAGATGGAGATATGCTGGGTTCAGGTGACCAAATCAACTTTAGCAATATTTTACCGGAAATCTTGGGTAAATTTATAGCGGTGATCGAGGGGGTTATGATCATACTTTTGGGTCTTTTCCTGATTCGCTATATACGATCACAACTAAGAAAAAAAGAGGTTCAACATGAGCAACAACGCAACGCCATTAATTTACTGGAAAAAATAACCAGTGGCTTTATTATTGTAATTTCAATAACGCTTGCCCTAAAAATTATCGGCTTAGATATGACACTTTTAATAAGTGTCGCTATTTTAGGTTTAAGCTATGGGCTTCAAGACATTATCAAAAACTACGTCGCCGGTATTCTTATCCTTTTTAAAGCACCATTTAAAATCGGCGATGTCGTAAAAATTAGAGACTTTACGGGAAAAGTAAACAAAATGGATTTTCAATCAACCACTCTAGAAACTTTCGATAATCGCCATATCACCATCTATAATAGTGATGTCATGACTCAATCGATTGTAAATTTTTCCAATGGAGATCTTCGCCGTATCGATTTTGATGTTAATTTAGGGCATGGTTCAGACATACCAACAGCTATTAAAATTTTTGAAAAGATTCTAAGTAGTCATGAAAAAATCTTAAAAAGTCCAAAATTCTCTATTATTTTCAAAAAATTCAGCGATGCCGGACCGGTGTTTACCCTTAAATTCTGGATCCAAAAACCCTGCAACATCCTTAAGGTTAAAACCACGATCGCTACCCAAATTCATCAAGCTTTTGATGAACAAAACATCCTTTCACCTTACATAAAAGGTATAGAAGCCAATGATGAGATACAGCTCAATGGAGTACCAGAAGCCCGTAAAACACGTATTCAAGCTTTTTATAGCCAACCTCTTTTTGCGCCAGCACCAGTCTCTATAGAAAATACTGCCCCCCTACAACCCGTGGAACTTTCTATGGAATACGATGCCGAAGAGCCCGAATAAACTTCCATATTGGCATTCCTACCCAAGCAGGATAAGATAGTGCCTGACTTTAATGATAAAACCATTAACTCTCACGCATGAAAACCCGCTTGGAAAAAGATGTCATCGGATCAATAAAAGTGCCTCAAGATGCTTATTATGGATCTTTTACCGCAAGGGCACAGGAAAATTTTCAGATAAGCAGTATAACTGCACCAACAGAGTTTAAAGT
>CAYMDR010000219.1:0-1540 GCA_964389195.1 uncultured Candidatus Peribacteria bacterium
GTCTTTACAAGAGATTGTGGCCACTAACCCTCCATTATCTTTAATATCGGTACTATAAATCCGAAACTCTTTAAAGTTTGTAAGAATAGCCCAAGTACAGTCAGCATATTTCGCATAGTCTAACGCTTGCTCTGCAAACGTTTTTGTTTCATATCTGCCATCAAGGGATAGCCCTGCTTTTTTAGCTTCCAGGATAAATTTTCTATGCCCACCAATTTTAAATGTATAGTCCGAGAAATTTGCGCTTATATGTTCTCTCTTTGAAACATCATCGCCTTTAACCTTCCAACCTAACTCTTCCATTAACGGCTCAACCCACTTCGTTTCGGTGTCGGATTCATTCAAGTGCTTAACACTTTCAAAGTCCTTAACCAACTTGCGTATTCTTTTTTGGGCGTTTTCCTTGGTATTCATGGTATTTGTCCATGGCGATAGTTTGTCCACAAATATAATAATTCAAAAGATGAACTATATTTGAAGGGCATAGGTAGGAATACGGGGGCTTCCAGGTTAAACCAGGGCCCCCTCCTATTTTTAGACCGTCACTATGTGTGAATAAAATTTCTGCAAAACAAAATTGCTTGACTTAGACTGGCAAACTCATCAATACAAGTTCCCTTTTCCTTTTTTGCATGATAAACTCGGTACAATCCATCTATACCAATTTTTATCTTAAGATTGTTTACCTGCTTGACTGTCGTTCCCATGGTTGTCTTATTTATATACGAACTCGCATAGGGGGCTCCTTCCCCGCACGCCCCTAAAAATCCACCCTAACCTGTTTCCCAACCTTTTCCAGCTCGCTTAGTGGAAAGCGGTCCATAATTTCACCAAAGCTGGCATATCTTATTCCACCAAGCTCCTCAATCCATGTGATTTTTGATATGGCTCCGGCCCATGGACCACTTTTAACTCGAACCTTGTCTCCCAATAATAAGTTGTTCTTATTTTTTCGAAGAATTAAAACGACGCAGAAAACAAAAAACCTGTTTGACAAGCCTCCTCTTTTGCGAGCTGCTTTCAGGCAATTCCGCATGGTGCCAATTACGTTTGGGTCTATTTTATCGTATTCGTATTTGTGGCCCAAAAACCATTGGTAAAAAAATTCAACGTGAAGCGTATTGTAAATGGTCCTGGCGCCGCTGGAAATAAAAATGCAAAGCTGCAACGGAATGTAGGCTAAAAAAATAAGGATTGTGCTCAATATGGTGCCCATGTATTCCCCTGGCTCAGGTCTGTAACGGCCCCAAATCACGCCTGCCTTAAATGTATTTATTGCGAAGTAAAGCAATACCGCTATAGTTAAACAAAATCCTAAGTCCACGTTTTGGTGTTTAGTTAAAAATATTAATTTTGAAAACTTGTATTCATAGTATTAGTAATACTGGCCCTTCCAAGAGCAAACTCCGCCTTGCGAGGGCCAGTAGTATTTTACCATAATACTACTCGGGTTTCACCCATCGCCCTTCTGGCTGCAAATATAATCATTATTTTTATAAAACAAAATACACTTTCTCGCCCTACCTTATTGTTTATATAA
>CAYMDR010000220.1:0-1137 GCA_964389195.1 uncultured Candidatus Peribacteria bacterium
GGTGGAGTAGTAATGAGAGCAAAAGCCAATATAGAAGAGAAAAAAGGTGGAAGATTCGTGATTATCGTAACGGAAATACCTTACCAAGTTAATAAAGCTAACCTTGTAACAAAAATTGCTGAACTGGTAAGAGATAAAAAAATCGTAGGCATCACCGATGTACGCGATGAATCAAATCGTGAAGGTATTCGTATCGTTATTGAACTTAAAAAAGAGGCGTATCCTAAAAAAATCCTCAATCAGCTGTTTAAGTTTACCCCCATGCAGCAAAGCTTTAACTATAACATGATTGCTCTTGTTGAGGGGTTACAACCTAAATTATTAGATCTTAAACAGATCTTAGGTTACTTCATTGAACATCGTCAGATTGTTATCACTAACCGCACGAAATATGAGCTCCGCATTAATCAAGAAAGAGCTCACATTCTTGAGGGTTTGAAAGTTGCACTTGATCACATTGATGAAATCATTGCCACCATTAGAAAAGCTGATACCAAAGAGGAAGCGCACGTGGCACTTATTAAGAAATTTAAACTAAGCGACCTGCAAACCAAAGCCATTTTGGAAATGCGTTTGCAAACCTTAGCAGGCCTAGAACGGAAAAAAATCGACGATGAATATGAAGAAAAATTAGCACTTATTGCTGAACTAGAAGCCATTTTAAAAGACACAAAGAAGATCATGGCTATTATTAAATCAGAATTAACAGACATCAAAAAACGTTATGGTGATGACCGTAGAACAGAAGTAAAACCTGAAGCCTTAGGAAGAATCGAGAACAAAGACACCATTCCAAATGAACCTATGATCGTCGTAGTTTCCAAAGAAAACTACATTAAACGCATGCCACCCTCCACCTTCCGCTCACAACACCGCGGAGGAAAGGGTATAATAGGCGCTACCACCAAAGAAGAAGACGAAATTTCCATGATTCGTGAAGCGCAAACTCATGATGATATTCTCTTTTTTACTAATTTAGGAAGAGTTTTCCGTCAACCTGTCTATGAGATTCCACCAGCTTCTCGTACCGCAAAAGGCCAAGCTATCGTCAACCTTTTACAACTTCAAGAGGATGAGTATGTTACAGCCATTTTAAGTGGCAATGAAGAAAAAAGTGGTGACTTCTTAATGATGGCC
>CAYMDR010000220.1:1147-1539 GCA_964389195.1 uncultured Candidatus Peribacteria bacterium
GACTTCAAGAATGTACGTAAAAGTGGCCTTATAGCCATAAAACTACGCCCCGGCGACTTCTTAAAATGGAGTAAACTTTGCAATAAAAAAGATGAAGTGATGATCATTACCCGTGAAGGAAAATCCATTCGTTTTAACGAAACCGATGTAAATCCTACCGGCAGAGCTTCCATGGGCGTACGAGGTATTCGTGTAAAAAGTGGTGATGAGGTTGTTGATATGGATATTATTAAAGATGTCTCCAAGGCAGAACTATTGGTTATTATGGAAAATGGCTTAGGTAAGTGCTCCAAGATCACCGACTACCGTATACAAACACGCGGAGGAAGTGGCGTGAAAGCCGCTAATGTCACAGCTAAAACAGGAAAAATTGTTGGTGCTAAAATCCTTGG
>CAYMDR010000221.1:0-1506 GCA_964389195.1 uncultured Candidatus Peribacteria bacterium
TGTTTGAACATGTACGTTGGACAAAAGATTTATTTTTCCTCTTTTTCTTCTTTGGAGATTGTTCCTTTTACAGGTTTTTGATCAACTATAGGAGTTACCAATTCATCTTTATTTTTTAATGTATTGATAAGTTCTATCACCTCTTTCTCCATGGCTTTTAGGACTTTATCGTTGCCAGCTAAAAAGTTTTTGGCATTTTCACGACCTTGACCTAACTTAAGATCCTTGTAGGTATAGAAGGCTCCGCTTTTTCGAGCAATTTCATATTTGGTGGCAAGATCTATGAGATCACCAGTATAAGAGATACCCTTGTTATACATGATATCAAATTCTGCTGTCTTAAAAGGTGGAGCAATTTTATTTTTAACGATTTTTACTCTTACGTGATTTCCTATGATCTCTTTGGTATCGCCAGTACCTTCTTCAATTTTTCCAATGCTTCTAATGTCAAGACGTACCGAAGCATAAAATTTAAGTGCGTTTCCACCAGTAGTTGTTTCTGGATTACCAAACATAACGCCAATCTTCATACGTAATTGATTAATAAAGATGACGGTTGTTCGGGACTTACTGATGGTACTGGTAAGTTTACGAAGTGCCTGGCTCATCAATCTTGCCTGAAGCCCCATATGTGAATCACCCATTTCCCCCTCAATTTCCGCCCGAGGTGTCAAAGCGGCTACCGAATCCACCACAATTACATCAACAGCATTGGAACGAACAAGGGCTTCCGTAATTTCCAAAGCTTGTTCACCACTATCCGGTTGGGAAATTAAAAGGTTATCCACATCTACACCAATTTTGCGGGCATAGTCAGGATCTAAAGCATGCTCAGCATCAATAAAAGCTGCTTGGCCACCACGTTTTTGTGCTTCAGCTACTATATGGAGCGTAAGCGTGGTTTTTCCTGAACTTTCAGGTCCGAAAATTTCAACAACTCTCCCCCGAGGTATACCACCGCCCAAAGCCATATCCAAAGAAATAGATCCACTAGGGATAGTTTCTACAGCAATTTTTTGAGATTCACCCAATTTCATAATAGCCCCTTTACCAAAATTTCGCTCGATTTGAGCTAAAGCCAACTCCACGGCTTTTTGTTTTTCGCTTAAGGTTGTCATTTGAAAAAATAAAGAAATAAATAATCATCCAGAGTGTAGGTGAGTATATACTCACCGTCAAGAGTATTTTATTAAAATGCCTCCTGAACGGCTTAACGTGGCTCTATTATAACCATGAGATATTAAAAATAATTAAAGAGAAACTGAAAAATTAAAAGGCATCAAAATAGTTTATTGCCTAAGTACAATATGCTATGGTGGCCATACTTTTTTATTTTGAAGTATGAATATTCTTTTTATTGGTGATGTTTTTGGCAGACCGGGAAGAAATACTGTTAAAAAACTTTTGAGAGATTATCGTAAAAGTCTTGGTACTCATTTAGATATTGCCAACGCCGAAAATATGCATCATGGCAAAGGGGGTCCTGAGGAGAATAGTAAAGAGATG